>CALPIR020000001.1 GCA_943323675.2 Chitinophaga pinensis
GAAAAAGGTGGGGTTTATGTGGTTGCTAATTTACGAGGCGGTGGCGAGTATGGTGAAGATTGGCACAAGGCGGGTATGCTTCATAATAAGCAAAATGTATTTGATGATTTTATTGCGGCAGCAGAGTTTTTAATTAAAGAGAAATACACCTCATCTGATAAACTAGCTCTTCATGGTGGAAGTAATGGTGGGTTATTGGTTGGTGCGTGTATGACGCAAAGACCCGAGTTATTTAAAGTAGCTATTCCCGCTGTAGGTGTGTTGGATATGTTAAAATACCATAAGTTTACCATTGGTTGGGGTTGGGCTGTTGAATACGGGAGCAGTGACAATAAAGAGCAGTTTGATTATTTAATTAGATACTCTCCATTACATCACGTTAAGTCTGGGGTAAATTATCCAGCAACTATGATTATGACAGCGGATCATGATGACCGTGTTGTGCCTGCCCATAGTTTTAAATTTGCAGCTGAGTTACAAAGCAAACAATTACCAACAGGGAATCCTGTATTAATTAGAATTGATAAAAAAGCGGGACACGGGGCTGGTAAACCTACCTCAAAATTAATTGAAGATGCCACAGACATGTGGAGCTTTGTATTGTGGAATTTAGGAATGAAATTTTAAAACTAAATTTTAAATAAAATGCCCCAATAGCTTATAGGTATTGGGGCATTTTGTTTTAGTCTTTTATAGATTTTGCCATTGTATCAAAATCAGATTTTAACGATTCTTTGTTTTTCAGCGCTGTCCAACACAGCGATTTATAAAAGTGGCCATTTGTTTCAGTGGCTGTAATGAGCATGTAATAGTCACCTTCCTTATCTTTCCAAGTCAGCTCTATTTGCGCATGCTTATTGCCATTAGCCTCTGAGGTGGTAACAGAACCAAGTTTTCTTCCTTTGGCATCTTTCATATAATCTTCGGTAAAAGAGTTTAAAAAGTCAGTAGGGTTGTTAAATTTCATCCCCAATGACTCCAAATGATCTTTTGCATCTTCAATTACAACCAGATAGGCATCTTTTATAGCACTTTGATATTGCAATAAAGCTACGTCATTTAAGTCGTATGCTTTAACCATATAGTCTGCAACGTTCATGGTAAAACAATGGCCACCAGTTTTGCTTGTAAATTGTGCATTAGCAGTAAATCCTAGTACCACAAAAATGCTTAAAAGTATTTTTTTCATAAAGTATAAATATAATATATTATTCAATAATAAGTTGGTATCTGTATAATAATCCGCTTAAATCATGGCGAGAGAATTTAGCCTTTTTAACACGATTCATAGCGGGATCTATCATAAAATTAATGTTAGTTGTAAAGTCTACTGTTTCTATATTGGTTTGTTCGAACACCGCCTCACTAAAATCACAATTTGTTATTTTGGATAATGAAAGGTCTGTTTGGGTTAAGTTTACACCTTTCATTAAACAATCATTAAAACTACTTTTATTTAGTTTTTTCCTTTCAAAAGTTGCATAGCTCAGGTTACAATTTTTAGCTGTTATGCAAAAGCCAAAATCTTTAACACGGTTAAAATTTAATCCTATAAGTTTACAATCCTTAAAGAAGCATTCATTTAAAATACATAAATCAATGTTTGCGTTACTAAAATTACAATTTATAAACTCACAATCGTTAAAGGTAATACCCTTTACGCTGTTAAAAATGCAATTAATAAACTCACAGTTTTCGTATTCAATATCTTCTAATTTTTGCTCGCTAAAATCTAATTGCTTAAATTCTTGTTTGTGCATTTCTAGTTTATTTTGGCTCCATTAATAATCACTGTCTCTATCAAATCAACCCCAAAACTATAAGGGATAAAAGCCAGTGATGGTATTTGTTTTGTGATGATCACATTACCCAGTTTACCTTTTGTAATACTTCCGTGTGTATGGCTTAATTCTAGTGCATATGCTCCGTTAATTGTAGTTGCATTAATAGCTTCTTCGGGTGTCAATTTCATTTGTGTGCAAGCTAAAGAAACTACAAAACTCATACGTCCATTTGGCGATGATCCTGGATTGTAATCGCTGGCCAAACAAAACGGTAAACCTGCATCAATTATTTGCCTACCTGGCGCATAAGGTATGCCTAAAAAGAAAGAACAATTCGGTAATCCCACCGGCATTGTATTTCCGTTTTTTAAGCTGGTAATTTCTGCTTCTCCAGTATATTCTAAATGGTCAACGCTCAATGCTTGGTGTTTAACCGCAACCTGCACACCACCTGTATATCCAAGTTCATTGCCATGTATTTTTGCTTTTAAACCATATTGTTTCGCTGCAATAAGAATTCGTTCAGTTTCATCCACAGTAAAAAATCCTTGGTCGCAAAATACATCACAATATTCAGCTAAATTTTCAGCTGCAACTTTTGGTAACATGTCATTTAGAACCAAATTAATGTATGCTTCTCGATTTTGTTTGTACTCGGTTGGTATGGCATGTGCGCCTAAAAAGGTTGCTTTAATGGTTATGGGCGAAATTGCTTTTAAACGTTTAATAACCCGCAACATTTTTAGTTCATCTTCAACAGTAAGCCCATAACCACTTTTTATTTCAATGGCACCTGTTCCAAATTTAATCACCTCAAACAACCTGGCTTTTGCACTTTCAAACAATTCGTCTTCACTCATGGCTTGAAGCTTTCCAGCAGAGTTTAAAATACCACCACCAGCTTCAGAAATTTCTTCATAACTTTTACCCTTGATACGCATCACAAATTCTTCTTCTCTACTTTTTGCATAAACAATATGCGTGTGCGAGTCAATAAAGCACGGTAATACATATCCATTATTGGCATCAATCACTTCGGCTGTTGTTTCTGGCAGATCATTCATAACGCCAAAGTCTTTTATAATGCCATCGGTAATTAACAAATAGGCATTATCAATGCTATCAAGCATATTCATTTCAGTACCCGATTTTTTTTGAATGGATACATTCTGTATTATTCCGTATAACGACTTTATGTTTTTAATAAGTACTGATTTCATATCACAGGCAAATAACGAACATGTTGAATAATTTAAAAAATAAATGATACTTGGTTTAGTGCTCAAGTATTTACTTTGTATAATAATGAAAGATCTACAACTAATTTTACAAACACCCGTAAAAATGGGTAATGATGTTTGGATTGCAGACACTGCGCGCGTTTTTGGATTGGTAACTTTAGGTGATGAGTGTTCGGTATGGTTTGGGGCTGTATTGCGTGGCGATGGTGATTTTATTACCGTTGGAAACCGAAGCAATATCCAAGAAAATGCCGTTGTTCACGTTGATCCAGGTTTTCCGACCCAAATTGGTAATGATTGTATTGTTGGTCATGGCGCAATAGTGCATGGAGCAAAGCTTGGAAATCATGTACTGGTAGGCATGCATGCAACGGTTTTAAACGGAGCAACGGTAGGTAATTTTTGTATAATTGGTGCTCATGCACTGGTAACTGAGGGGATGGTAATACCTGATTACAGTATTGTTATGGGTGCTCCTGGAAAGGTGGTAAAGCAATTATCTCCCGATCATATCGAAAAAGTGAAACGAAATGCGCAATCATATGTTGATCTAAGTAAGGAATATTTGAAGTATTGGAAATAACCAGTGGATTTACATTATAGTCTAGTAAGCAATTCAAATATTTATAAAGATCTTTCTTCTCTATCATATTAATTGTTCTAAATGTATATTTATCACGTAAAATTGCAGTCTCAATTTTATACATGAAAATACTAGTTACTTACCTTAAGCGATACAAAAAATTAGTTGGCTTATCCATGTTATTTGCCACCATTAACCAGGTTTTCTCTTTACTCGACCCACTAATTTATGGAAAAATAATTGACCAATACGCCCAACATGCATCATCTTTTACCCAAAGTCAATTTATAAAAGGAGCAGGGTTATTAATTTTAGCGGCTATTGGCGTAGCTATGGTAAGTCGTATTGCAAAGGCATTTCAGGATTATACCGTTAACTTGGTAATACAAAAATTAGGTGCAGATATATACACTGATGGATTAAAACATACATTACAAATTCCGTTTAGCGAGTTCGAAGATCAACGTAGTGGCGAAACTTTAAACATTTTACAAAAGGTAAGGATCGATACTGAAAAGTTTATCATGAGTTTTGTGAATATTCTTTTTGCCTCGCTTGTGGGTATCGTGTTTGTGATGATATACGCTATAAATGTACATGGTGGATTAATTGTTATTTATGTTGTTGCTGCAACATCGTTAAGTGTTATTACCAACTATTTATCAAAACGTGTAAAAAAAGTACAAACAAATATTGTTCGTGAAACACGCATGCTTGCTGGAAGTACAACTGAAAGCCTGCGTAATATTGAATTGGTGAAAAGTTTAGGTTTAACAAACCAAGAAACAAACCGATTAAATTCAGCAACAAAAAAAATATTGCAATTAGAGTTAAAAAAGGTTCGCGATATACGTAGTATTTCTTTTGTACAGGGTACTTTGGTTAACTTACTTCGTCAGTCTATATTATTTATGCTTTTGTATTTAATTTTTGAAGGACAATTGAGTGTAGGCGAAATCATTACGTTACAATTTTATTCTTTCTTTATTTTTGGCCCTTTACAAGAGGTGGGTAACGTAATCATCAGTTACCGTGAGGCAGAAGCTTCGTTGGCTAATTTTGAGCAAATTATGAATACGCCTTTAGAGCCTAAGCCGAATTCACCAAAGCAACTCGGTGCTATACAAATCATGAAATTTAGCGAGGTGGTATTTAGGCACAAGTCTGCCGGATATGATGCAGTTAGTAAAATTAGCTTTGATGTAAATAAGGGTGAAACCATTGCTTTCGTTGGCCCAAGTGGAAGCGGAAAAAGTACTTTGGTTAAATTGTTGGTTGGATTGTATTCGCCAAATTCGGGTAGTATTTTGTATAACAACATTCTTTCAACCGATATTGATAAAGATGAACTGCAGCAGCAACTTGGCTTTGTTACACAAGATACCCAATTGTTTTCGGGTACTATAAAAGAGAATTTATTGTTTGTTAAACCTAATGCAACAGATACAGAGTTGGAAGAAGTGTTGGAAAAATCCGCTTGCAGCAATATTGTAAATCGTAGCGAAAATGGCTTAGATACTATGATAGGAGAGGGAGGAATGAAATTAAGTGGTGGCGAAAAGCAACGTTTGTCAATTGCACGTGCATTGCTACGTAATCCGCGTATTATGGTTTTTGATGAGGCAACCTCAGCACTCGATTCTATTACAGAGGCATCTATTTCAGATACCATTAAAAACATTTCAGATAAGAAGGATAGTATAACAGTTTTAATAGCACATCGATTATCAACCATTATGCATGCCGATAGGATTTTTGTGCTAGAAAAGGGCGTTGTAATTGAAACGGGTAAACACCAAGATTTATTAAATGAAAAAGGGTTGTACTATGCCATGTGGCGTCAGCAAATTGGTGAGCGTAGGGAATAGAAAATATTTTAAAAGGGTCGGATTTAATCGACCCTTTAGTTTTTAAATCGCAATTTGGAATTGCACAACCATCATGCCCTTATTAGATGTTTGTTTTAAACTTGTTGTGTTTATAATCGGTCTACTTTGGTAGTTTAAACTAACTTTAGAGCGTTGTCCATCAATAAGCCAGTTAACGCCTATGTCCCACATACCTGTTGTACTTTTTAACCTATCGTACTTGGCCAAAGTTAAATCGGCATAAGGTTGAATTCTGTTCTCATCTGTGTTATTTTTTTTAGGTAATAGGTATCCTATTTGAGCAAACAATGTATTTCCTGTTCCGTACATAGCAAAACTATTTCCACCCCCACTTAATGTATTTCCTGTATTAATATTGGCAGGGTTTAACACACCATTATTTCTGATGTAATTTTTTCCGTAATCTGTTTTTGACGCTGCAGCATACAAGGTTAATACACTGCCGTTGTTTTTTATAGGCTGTTCAAAAAACACATCAACTCCTAAATTAAATAATTTCTGATGGATGATGTTTTTACTCAAAGTATCTGCATAATGCCACATGGCATCTGTTTGATATTGAAAACCTGCTCCAAATGTCAGCACTTTTTTCTTGCCTAAATAAGTTCCCGACATGTATGGTGTAACATTGCTTTCTTCATCCCAAAACTGATACATTAAATAGCCACTTGTTTGCAACTTAGGGGCATTGTAAGAAAAGTCTGAATTTAAATTTATAGCTTTGACTGAAGATATACTTGCATCAATCATTAGGGGTTTTGATAGTGCGAATCTATAATCAAACTTATCTATTTTACCCTTTGCATATACACTTAGTTTGCGCAAAAATTGGTCGTTTACATCATTAGTTGATTGTTGGTACAATGGTATATCATAACCCAATATATTTGCAGCTGATGGCGCTGCATAACGCGAAAAACCAGACCAGCCAGTTAAGCCTGTTCCTAAATGAAACAATTTCTGAGTTGGTTGATATTCTGTTACGACATCATGAAAAAATAGACCTGGTTTACGTGAAGAATTGTATCCATAGTTATTAATACCCAATTGGGTATACATAAAAACTTTATCAGAAATTTTCCCCATTAACTGTAAACGAACCCTTCGCAATCCAACGTCAAATGTTTCATTTTCGGATTTGCCATTAATGGTTGTTCCTGGATTGTTATGTGTATATCTGGTCCAAATTTGCGCTGTAAAGTTGGCTTTTAAATAATGTGTTCCAGTTTCATTTAGACTTAATTTAAGCTCTTTTTTTTGAGCATAAAGCAACAATGCGCTTGCGCTTAACACTGCAGTTAAAAAAATGGTTTTCATACAGTGGTTTTATTTTTTATTTGAAAACTTACGTGTGGCAAATGGATGTTTTGATAAAGCGGTGTGGTTCTCAAGGCCAATGATCTCGAATTCTCCACCGTCTTCTTCGTATCTTCTTGCCATCTGGTTGATTTGCTCCATTACGGTATGATCTATTAGTTTTACTCCAGTAAAATCGACCAAAACATTTTTGCCAGGAGGCAATTTTTCCAGTTGTTTTTTCATTCCAATATAATTGCTAAAAACTGCAGAATGCGCCACATCAATTGTATATAGATTTTGATCGGCACTCACATTAATGGTTAAAAATGGTTTAAATATACTTTTAAAAGGTACCCCATTAATAATGTGAATAATCATTTTAACTATAATGCCCACGGCTATACCAATAAGAAGATCTGTTGCTAAAGTAGCAACAATTGTTGATATAAAGATGAAGAGTTGCTCCTTTCCAATTTTTAGTGTTTTTATAAATTCTTTTGGTGATGCTAGGCGATAACCAGTAACCATAAGCATAGCAGCTAGCGCGGCTAATGGTATTTGGTGAATAACTTGGCTTAAGAATAATATAAACACCAATAAAAACCCTCCATGAAAAAAATTAGCCCAACGTGTTTTTGCTCCATTATTTACATTGGCAGAACTACGCACAACTTCTGCTATTATAGGTAAGCCACCTAACATAGATGATAATATGTTTCCCGAACCCTTAGCAAATAATTCTCGGTTAAAATTTGATTGTCGTTTAAATGGATCTAGTTTGTCTATAGCGGCTGCAGTTAACAGTGATTCTAAACTTGCCACTAGAGCATAGGTAATCATCATTTGAAATCCAAAAGAAGTAAATAAATAATCAAATCTCGGCATTATTATTCCGTCCAAAATATTTGATGGAAGTGTAACTAAAAACTTTGGCCCTAATAAATATTCATGGCCATTTAAAAACAGGTATTTATGTTCATGTTCTAAATCAAAATAATGACCTAGTGGTATAGCAATTAATATTACTAATAAAGGGGCTGGGATCATTTTTACATATTTATTTTTAATTAGTGGTAATCCAATTAATATAATAAAACTCAATGCAGCAATAATGGCAACATCAGGATTCATGTTAATTATACTATGAGGAATTTCTGTGATTACTTCCAGCATATCCTTTCCTTGTGGTTTAACGCCTAATGCGGTGTGGAATTGTTTGGCAAAAATCATAATACCAATAGCAGCAAGCATACCATGTACAACCGAAGAAGGGAAAAAATTACTAAGAACACCTGCTTTAATTAATCCAAATAAAATTTGAATTACACCACATCCAACACCAACAGCTAGGGTACATTGGTATGCAAACATTTCAATTTGATCTGGAGTTAAACCTTCTGGTGCTATTTTTTTAAAGCCTTCAATACTCATTAAAACAATAACGGCTAACCCTGCAGCTGGACCGTTAATAGTTAAGTGTGATCCGCTAGATAAAGACAATAATAAACCGCCAACTACACCTGCAATTATGCCGGCCATAGGAGGTACACCACTTGCCATAGCTATACCTAAACACAATGGCAATGCGATTAGTGAAATAATAAAACCTGACAGTAAATCAGTTTTCCAATTTTCTTTTAGTCCTGCTAATCCATCAGCAGGTATATTTTTTTTAAATAAATTCATGTTATATATTTTTAATTATGATGAACGATATGGTCTGTTTAATGGTTCTTTAATATAGGGGCCTAAGAAAATTCGGGAATACATTCTTACAAGTGTAATTCCATCTAAAATTATACTTATCGAAACCAACGATGCCAATAAAAGTTGATTTTGATGAATATGACTAAATAATAGATCTTCACCGATAAATGTTGCTGTAATAGGGAATCCTGACAACCCTAAACAGGCCATTAAAAATATAAAGGCTGTTTTCGGATATGGTATGGCATACCCATAAAAGTTATTCAGATCTATGTTTTTTTCTTTTCTTTTTAAAGTGTGAAGACAAGCATATCCAACTGCTCCCGAAACGATAACACCACTCATGTAAATAATTGCATCTTGCGCGTTAAATTGTTCGTTATACGAAACTGATAATACTAAGAATGCATGATTCATTATAATCATAAACCACGCGATGTATACATTATTACGCTCTATGAATGATTTTAATACCAGTTTTAAGCCTACTGCGGCAAGTATTATCGACATGTAGTTTTTTATCGAAGCTGGTATTAATTGTTGATGATATAACACATAAATAGCCGTAACAAAAAGTATTGTATATACAATAATGATTTGGTTTATTTTAAGGAAGTCTACTTTTTTACCTAATGTTTTAAGTGTTCCCCATACATATCTATACATATACCAATCGAGGTTAAACTCTTTTATACTTAAAACGTAGATAGTATCCTTTATTCTTTTTTGCCAATTAGGAATTGATTTGTGAACTGGTTTTTCAAAATGATAAAACTGCTCTTTAATTAAATAACTAACCAACGAAGGAGATACCAAGAGCTGATAGGTGCGTAAAAAGGCATTGCCTGCAAAATGTATTAATGCTATAATATGCCAACCACATGCAACTTCAATAAAAATAATGCCTATTTGTGCTGCTGATGAATATGCAATTTGACTTTTAACAGATGATTGAACCCTTGCTGTTAAGGTAGTAATTATAGCAGTACTTAATCCCAATAAAGCTATTATAATTCGAACTGAATATTGGTGTTCCCAAAAGGTGTATGTTCTGAATAGCAAGAACACTCCAATATGAACAGATAACGAACCATAGAAGATTGCACTTGATGGTGTTGGTCCTTCCATAGCTCGAGGAAGCCACGATGAGAAAGGAAGTTGAGCTGATTTAGCAGCTGCTGCAATTAAAATAGTTAGTGAAATAAATACACCCACAGCACTATGGCTCTGTAGTTGCTCATGCACCAAGTTATAGTTGTTTAATTTAATAAATGTAATATTTTCATGCCATAAATGATGGCTCATCCACATGGCTAATAAAATCCCTATATCACCTATGCGATATATGCTAAAAACTTTTATCCCATTTTTAACAGGTAAATATCTATGACGATAAAATGCTATTAACAAGAAAGATGATATACCTAAAATTTCCCACCCTAAAAATAAGGTTTCGAAATTACCTGACAATACAGTAATGCTATACCCAGTAAAAAAAAATAATATGGTGTTGAAATATCTTTTGTATCCTGTTTCTCTGTGTAAGTAGTACCTACTGTATACCGTTACCATTAATGTTAGTATTGAGCCAACAAGCAAGTATACTAAACTGATTAAATCAAAGTAAAAATCAATAGCAAACACATAATGTTTTGATTGATAAATTACCAATTCACTAATGTTTAATGCTTGATGCTCGTTTAGTAGCCAAAATATACTGAATGCGATAAGTAACAGGGTATTTAACGCAATACCTATGAATGCCGTGTACGATATAATTACTTCCTTTTTTTCGGGAATAAATAGGCTAATTATAAATGCAGCAAAAGGAATTAAAATAAATAATTGAATAAATTGTTCCATTTGTTATGCTCCTATTAAATGTACTGGAATATTTTCGCCTGATGACAAGATCAACTCGTACATCTTATCTGCTTTGGGTATCTTAATTTCAAATGGCTCGTAGGTATCAAATCTTCCTTTATTGTATCTAAAAAATTCGCCATTTTCTGGATTAACTACAACCAGATTAATCCATTCATTTTCAAACCATGCTGAGGTTTCTGCTGATTGATCAAGTGTTTGTTTAACCACATCGGGTAAATGTTCAATTACCATTAATAACCTAATTGGATTGTGCACTTCTATCATTTGCGAGGGTAATCCTGGACGTATATCTCCATCTATGCCGTTTGCAACACCAACCAAACCCATTACATTATGAGGTAGTTTACTGCCTGCACCTAACTTCTGGTTATCAACTCTAGAAAAATAATACTCTAAATTAATGCCACCGCATACAGGTGCTGCCGCCTTTAGTATGTTTAACAGCCATTTACCTTCAGGGTCAATTTTGTAATCATAAGAGTTCATAAAAGCGCGTCTGTCTAAAAATATGCCATGCGTAATCTCCCTTCTACCTATTATGCATAAGCTATTGGTTGCATGGTTAAGTTCTGGTCGTGGTTCAAATAGAGAAACAGATCGTGTTTTAATTTTTTCATGTACATATTTTGCAGGTTTTTTTGTATTTACAACTTCAAACCTGCGTGATCGTTCTCTCGCGTTCTCATCTAATGCGTTGTTAAATGTGTGTTTGTTTTCTCGGTGAAGATAAATGTGTTTTTCACGTAGGTTTTCTTCATCATAAAAAACCATTTCATCTCTTGTGGTATCATGTAAAGCGGCAATAAACACCGTATTAACTGGAATGTTTATTCCTGCTATTTTAAGTATTTCTCTAACCTCTGTGTTGTTTGCCATTTGGCAAAAAACACGTGCATTAACTGAACCAGGTCTGCCACTGCAAGCACCGCAATCATATGCAGCATAATGAGGATTATTTACACTGCTAGAACCATGACCAATAACATATACAATTGGTGCAAAATCATGAATTAAACCAATGCTTTTTAATACGGCCTCCAATCTATTTGCCATTTCTATTTGTGAAAAACCAACTTGTAAATTATGCAGATTGGGTTGATTAGGATGGTATTCAACTGTAAGTTTAGATAGTTTTTCCATATGCCTTAATGAGGTTGCTGTGGCCGGACTCATGGAAGGTTTAAACAAGTTAACGCACAATCTTAATGCCGACCAAAACCCTAATGTTTGAGAAATAAGCCAACCTGTAACTAAATTATGTGAGTGCTTACTTAAGTGTACATCTTTATCTATCGTTCTGCTGCTATCATATTCCTTTATTAAAAATTTAGGAGTAATTGGTACTGGACATGATTTGGTTAAGAATTTACCATGCTCAGGTTGATAATAGAATTCAACACCAAAGTGGCCGGGAGTCCCAAAAGTTTCGCATTTATTGTTTAACTGTTCAACATGTCTTCTTATAGAGCATTCCCTATCATCTATACAAAATAATGCTTGAAAGCTTTTATCTTTAATTGATATAGATTTTGTTGATGGAATACTATTTTGTTTTACAGCGCAAAGAATGCTATCGTAATATGTCCACTCGTAGGCTTCTTGCCACATATTAACTAATTCTTGATATTCGCTTTTATCAATTGCAGCAAAAAGGCTAGTTGGAGCCATTTCAACTTTTTCAGATATCGGCTTCCAATTGTTTCCTAAATAAAAGGTGAGTGCGTCAATTTCTAAAAGTAATTCAAATGCTATAAAATCATGAAGTGTTATGTTGCGCTTATCAAGTAAAGTTTCTGGTTGATCTTCTATTGTAGCCACTAATCCAGACCAACCTGGATGACTAAATTGTTGATCGAAAAGATAATTTTCAAACCACATTTCATCTCCAACCACTATGTGCAGCAATGCAGGTAACTTACATTGAGAGTGTAGTAATAAATTTCTAGCGCGTTCAGTTTTAAAGAAACTAACATGGCTATTACGCTCAAGCTCACGTAGAGATGAAAGAAATCCTTTGTGCTCAATTGGAAAATTATCAATAGCAATCCCTTGGTCAAGATAGCTGCATAATATCCTAAATAATAAAGGCTGAATCTGATTATCTAAATCAATTCTAAAGGAGTCTTTCCAATACGCACGTAGCTTGCCAATTCTTATGTCGCATGTTGGTTTAATTGATTTGTTTAACATTTTCTCTTTCCATTCAACTAAACAATTTGCTCCTTTATATTTAATAATAACATTGTTTAGTATCTTATCATTAATTTCATTTTTCCCATATAAGTCATGGTACTCGATTAAAGTTAGAAAAGTATTAAATCCGAATATTTCAGTTGCCTGATTTAACCCATCAATAAAGTTTAAGTGTTGAAATGCATGTAAAGTATTATGATGTACAAAGTCTTTTAATGGTGCCTGACTTGGCAAATAATGCTTGAGATTGTGCAGCACATGCTCTTCTGCAAATGCCGATTTTTTTATATCCATGAAAATAGAATAAAATAAAATAATAAATAGGAATTGAGACGATGGCTGTGGTTCGCTATCGTTTTAGCGTGGTTAGCGCCAAAGCATAAAAATCCTAAATAGTTAGCCGACTAACTAGCAAATATTTCGGGAATATACTCGCTTTATTCAGTTGGAAAATGAGAGCTCTAAGACGCGTATTTACTGACGCACAACTCAATGAGTTAAACCCAAAAAGTAAAATGAATATTAAACCTAAAGAAGATATTTCTATTTTAATATTTCCATCTTCTATCTCTATATCTTCAGATAATAAGAGAGGTATGCTATGATGTGTGTTTTTTACAGAATGGTGGTATACTTTAGCAAAAGGAGTTCCTACCTTTGATAACAAAGGATTGACTAAAATTAGTAGTGAAAAAACTAGAATTAAACTTTTGCGAAAAATCACAATTCAAATATAACTTATTTCGGATATACATTTCATTTTTATGCGAGTTTTAATACAGTAAATTTTAGGGTAGGTTTAGTAGCCATCAACTAATATCTTATCTTCACGGCCTAGTATATAAACAGATGTACAAAAAATATAAACCCTATTTTACTCAAATTTTAAGACTTAGTTACCCAATTATTATAGGCCAAATTGGTATAGTTTTGATGGGTGTTGCAGATGTTGTCATGATTGGTAATATTAATGCCACTAATTTGGCGGCAGCTGGTTTAGCCAACTCTGTATATTTTCTGGTTTCAATCATTGGTATAGGAACTTTATCTGCAGTATCTCCAATAGTTGCCAAAGCAAAAGGTGCTGGGCATGTCAACGAAACGGCTTTGTTACTCAGGCAAAGTATCTGGGCATCGCTAACATTAAGTATTTTTATTGTAGCTATTTTATACATACTAACAATAAATCTTGAGTGGTTCGGGCAGAGCGAAGAGGTTACCGTGCTAACAAAATCATACCTTCATATATTAAACGGAGGTACTGTTTTTATGTTATTGTTTACTGCTATAAAACAGTTTAGTGATGGATTATCTATAACCAAGCCATCTGCTATTATTACCATATTGGGCTTGGCGCTTAACGTATTTTTAAATTGGGTTTTAATTTATGGAAAGTTTGGTTTACCTGCTTTAGAACTTGATGGAGCAGGTTATGCTACTTCTTTTACCCGATTGCTAATGGCATCGGCTATGTTAGCTTTTGTTTTAAGGGGTAATATATATAAACCTTGGCTTAAAATAAAAGAGCATATCGGGGGTTTAAGTTTATTCAAAGATATTTTTCGCATAGGGTTGCCATCGGGTATGCAATATTTTTTTGAGGTTGGTGCATTTGCATCTGCAGCTATTATGATAGGGTGGTTTAGTAAAGAGCAACTAGCTGCCCATCACATCGCCATTAACCTTGCATCAGTTACCTATATGGTTGCTACAGGGTTATCAGCAGGAGGTGGTATTGCCGTTGGAGATGCTTGGGGGCGCAAGAATAAAACAGACCTGATTATGTCGGGTAAGGCAGCATTGATTATGAGTGTGTTATTTATGGGAAGCACTGCATTGTTATTTGCTGTATTTAACACCTTTTTTGTTAGTTTATATATTGATGATGTTTTGGTTGGAGGAATGGCAGCAAACCTTCTTTTAATTGCAGCGTTATTTCAACTAAGTGATGGTGTACAATGTGTTAGTTTAGGTATTTTACGTGCAATCAATGATACTAAAATGCCAACAGTTTTTACTGTTATAGCTTATTGGGTAATTGGTATTCCAATCGGTTGGTTATTGGCAAAATATTTTGATTTAGGATTATACGGAATTTGGTTTGGTTTAAGTCTAGGGTTAACTTACTCAGCAATTATTTTAAGCCGTAGGTTTTTAAAAGAATCGCGGGAGTTCGATTTTGTGAAAGCAGAACAACAGCACTTTAACGATCTTATCAATTAATCATGAATTCAAACCTTAAGGTGCACTTAGCGCTGTTTACCGTATCGTTAATTTATGGTGCTACATTTACTATTGCAAAACAGGTTATGCCTACTTATGTTCAGCCTTTTGCATTTATATTGATGCGTGTTTCAGTAGCGGCCATTTTCATTTTCATTTTCCATTCCATTTTCATCAAAAGAAAAATTACTGATTGGCGAGATATGAAGCAACTTTTTGTGAGTGCGTTATTTGGCGTTGCTTTTAATATGCTGCTTTTTTTTAAAGGACTTTCAATCACAACACCAATTAATGGCGCAGTGCTTATGATGAATACACCAATATTTGTTGTGGTATTTGCTGCTTTATATCTAAAAGAAAAAATCACCTATCAAAAAGTTACAGGTATTTTAGTTGCTGCATTTGGGGCAATTTTATTAATGGGAGGAACCAATTTTAACTTTAGTGGGCAAACGGTATGGGGCGATGTTATGGTTACAGCAAATGCCATCATTTATGCATTTTATCTTGTATATGCTAAATCGCTTATGCAAAAGTACCATCCTCTTACGGTAACAATGTGGAGTTTTTTATTCGGTTGGTTGGTGGTTTTGCCTTTTGGTGCCGGAGAGTTTATGGAAATTAAGTTCAGCGATTTTACTCCCCAAATTTGGCTATTTGTGGCTTTCGTAACAATAGGCTCTACATTTTTAACCTATGTGCTAAATGCATATGCCCTGCGCAAGGCTAGTTCGTCTTTAGTTGGAAGTTACATATATCTTCAACCTGTTTTGGCTACATTAATTGCTGTTGTGTCGGGTAAGGACATGCTCACTCTTGAGAAACTTATTTATGTTGTGGTTATTTTTTGCGGAGTATTTTTGGTGAGTTGGAAAACTAACTTATTAGAAAGTATTTCTTACAAATATAAATTAGTAAAAAAAATGCCTCGTAGTAATTAACTAACGAGGCATTTTTTGGTTTTTAATATCTACTACCAATCTTCTTCATCTACTATAATTGGATCTTTCATGTGTTTAGTAAAATCCTCCATTAATCTTTTAATATCGGTGTCTGCATCACGCAATATTTTATCGTAGGTTTTTACCGATTTTGGTGATGTATAATAGAATTCGAAATAATTACGAATAGCATTACCATTATTAGGTTTTATGCCCTCATGAACCAAATTGCTTATTTGGTACTTATACCTTCCTTCTTTTATCCAAACTGTTACTTTAAATTGATGTTTACCAGTAGGTATTTTTGTGTATTTACTATTATAATTATAAGCAGTAATTACTCCGTTAATCACCAATTTTTGATTTTTCTTATCTATTTCAAATAATGTTTTCTCATTTTTACTAAATCGGAGTTGAGCCCATCTTTTAGCTCTAACGTATAATGAATCTGATCCAGTTTCTTCCTGTTCTACCACACCTAGATAGGTGATCAGGTTAGTTACTGAATCGATGTTTAATACAATACGTTCGAATGGCTTTGCAGCAACTCCGCCTTCTTGTGCAGGTTCTATTGGATTACCATTTTCGTCATATTGTTGCTCTTCCTGTTGCGTACTATCAGGTTTCTCGGTTTTCTGCCCTTCACTGGTTTCTTCCGGGTTCTGTATTTGAGCAAAGCCCACCGCACTCATCACACTAAATACAAATAATAGGATTACTTTTTTCATTCTCTGTCTATTGCTTTTTAACTCAATTAAGTTGTTGTTAACTGTTTGCCAAAAATAGAAAATCATTTTGTTTTTCAAACCCCAATCTAAACGATATTTTTGGTGCGCTGTTTACAAAACTAAACGTATGCCCTTTTAGTTTAATATTTACAGCCTAAAAATTATGCAGCAACACGTACATTCTATAGCCATAACTTGTGGTTTACTTGGCATTAAACATGTGGTAATCAGCCCTGGATCTCGGTCTGCACCCTTAGTTTTGGCTTTTGCCCAGCATACAAATTTTATTATTCATGTAGCAATTGACGAGAGGTGTGCTGCTTATATGGCCTTGGGAATGGCCCAACAAAAACAAATTCCCGTTGTACTTATTTGTACTTCTGGTACAGCTGTGGCCAATTATTACCCTGCTATAACCGAAGCTTTTTACCAAAAAATACCGCTTTTAGTGCTTACAGCTGATCGCCCTGAGGATTTACTTGACCAACAGGATGGACAAATGATTAACCAGAAAAACCTATTTGGACACCACGTAAGGGCTTTTTATCAATTAAATTGTTACCCTCATGGATCTGAAAATAACCGTGAAACAACAGTTATAGTTGCCGAAGCAATCGGGTTAACTACATTCCCCGCAAAAGGGCCAGTACATATTAATGTACCTTTAAAAGAACCCCTTTACCCCAAATCACTTTTACCTAATCACATCCGAAAACTTGAAAAAAGTATTCTCAATTGGTTAAACCATCATGTTTACAAGCCAATAGACGGCATTTCTAACAATGATTTTATTGAACTTGAACAAGCATGGATAAGTGCATCAAAAAAAATGATTTTAATAGGGCAGGGAGCAATGCACGAAAAATGGATTACACCTTTATTGGCATTAAAGAATCAAGCAGATGTGGTAATTATTGCAGATGTTGTGAGTAATAAACATGCTATGGCCAATGTGCACCATGTAGATAAATTACTTAGTGCGGTTGATAGTAAAACGCTAAAAGAACTATCGCCAGATTTACTGATTAGCTTTGGTGGACCTATATTGTCAAAAAGCCTTAAAAATTGGTTAAAGCAACAAAAACCTTCTTGGCATTTTCGTATTCAACAAGAGCCTGAGCAAATTAACACATATAATAATGTTACCAAATTTCTGAGAGCTACTGTTGATGAAACATTACAACAGATAGCAGCAATTAAGTTGAATCAAAATCCTGAGGCAATGTTTATGAATAAATGGATTAAAGCTTCTTTTGACATAGAAAAAAAAATAACTGCATTTGCAAAAAAACCAATATGGAGTGAGTTGCACGCAACGTATCATTTATTAAACCATGTTCCTGATTGTTCTAATTTACAATTGGCTAATAGCAGTGTTGTGCGTTATGTTAGTTGGCTTGATATGTTAAATGAAAGTTGGATTATAAATAGCAATAGGGGAACCAGTGGTATAGATGGGTGCACAAGCACAGCACTGGGTGCTGCAAAAGTAAATTTAAGGCAAACTGTATTACTAACTGGTGATATTGCATTTTTGTACGATAAAAATGCGTTTTGGTTGAATGAAATTCCACAGAATTTACGTGTAGTTGTATTTAATAATGGAGGCGGTGGAATATTTACTTTAATTGACGGACCAACTTATCATAAACAGTTTGCACATTTGTTTACTACACCGCATCAACGCAATGTAAAATCTGTTGCTGTTGATAATGGATTAGATTATTACTTTTGCGAATCTTACAGCAATTTAAATAAAGTACTTACTCAGTTTTTTGAACCAACAAATGGTGCTGCAGTTTTAGAATTAAAGTTTGATATGAAGAAAAACGCAAAAATATTTGAAGCATTTAAAAAGATAAAACTATAAATTAAAATAACAATATGGAAAGTAAATATGATTGGCAAATCATCAAAGAATACAAAGAAATAAAATTTTCTTTTTTCGAAGGTGTAGCTAAAATTAGTATCAACCGACCTGAAAAGCACAACGCCTTCACGCCATTAACCGTAAAGGAAATGAGTGAAGCTATGGAATTAGCTCGCCAAGATGAGAATGTATACTGTGTAATTTTAACAGGAGAGGGTGGGAAAGCATTTTGTAGTGGTGGCGATCAAAGTGTTCGTGGGCATGGTGGTTATATTGGTAATGATGGCATTCCGCGTTTAAATGTACTGGATTTACAAATGCAAATTCGCAGAATACCCAAACCAGTAATTGCGATGGTAGCAGGTTATGCAATTGGCGGCGGACATGTGTTGCACGTGATTTGCGATTTAACTATTGCTGCAGAAAATGCTAAATTTGGTCAAACAGGTCCTAAAGTTGGTAGTTTTGACGGTGGTTTTGGTGCTGGTTATTTGGCACGTTTAGTAGGCCAAAAGAAGGCTCGTGAAATTTGGTTTTTGTGTGATCAATATAACGCACAAGAAGCATTAGATATGGGCTTGGTAAATAAAGTTGTTCCCCTAGAAATGCTTGAGGACGCTACTTTAGATTGGTGCCGTAAGATTATGGAGAAAAGTCCTATTGCATTGCGAATGCTTAAAAGTGCATTCAATGCCGAATTAGACGGACAAGCGGGTATACAAGAGTTGGCTGGTAACAGTACGTTGTTGTATTATATGAGTGACGAAGCCAAAGAAGGCAAAAACTCTTTCTTGGAAAAACGCAAGCCGGACTTTAAAAAGTTTCCTAAGTTCCCTTAGGATTTAATAATATTGATTTTATTTTCAATTTCTATATCTATATCAATCAAAAAACGTCAGGTATTAAGCCTGGCGTTTTTTGATTTAGATTGAACCAAACTTTTATTGTTTGATGAACTTTTTCGTGTGTACCAATCCATTTTTATCGTATAGTTGAATAAAGTAAATTCCCGCATCGAGCATGCTCACATCTATTATGTTTGTTGAAGCCGAATTTAAAATTGCTTTACCAGCTAGATTAACAATGGATATTGATGATAACATTTTTTTGTCTACATTAACATTTAACAAATTTCTAGTAGGGTTTGGATATACTATTACATCACATTGGAAATTAGTTTTTTCTTTTATCCCTGTTAGGTGGTTGTTATACCAGTTTTTAACCTCATCAACAGCCGTTTGTAATTCACATACTGAACTTAAGTTGTTTCCACTTGATGCTCGCGCATAAACAAATGCCATTGTAATATTTAGTTCTGATTCTGGAGCTAAAAATTGTGGAGGTATGGTTCCTAATATTCTTCTATCCCCAGGATTTAATTTGTCAATACCTTCAGTCCAGCCTGTTTGCTCACAAGGGTTACCATCAAAATAATGCTTTATTTTAATGCCATTTCGTGTTGTTTCAGTATTCGTTTTATTTCTACTCTTCATGTAATAATAATAATGCTCGGGTAATGAAGGATTACCAATTATAGTATTATCGTTATAGTAATACATACTATTGTACAAATTGTGTGATAACAAAACACAAGCTTGTGCTGGTGGAGTATTCCCGTATCCTATTGTATCTTCGTCATTGTCATCACCGTTATACCCATATATCATGTTTCGGTTTACATCTGTTCCAACATAATCATCAGTAAAGTTCCCTAAATCATAATCAACCCATGATGAAAACAATAACGAATCATATTCACGGTTTGATTTGTTTGTAATTTTATAATCAACAAAAATGCTGTTGTTTAAATGGTTACTGGTTTGATAAGCGTACGTACTTCTATGTATTTCAATTTTCATGGGTGCTCCTCCCGATTCAGTATGTGATGGTAAATCATCATTCATTACTGAATATAGCATCATATCACCTTTTATTTTCGGATAATCTCCTTTAGTTGGCTCGTATTTCCGATTGTTGTTCACGTCAATAAAAGGCGCGGACCCTTGAGTGGTATCTCCAATTGGTATATTTCCTTTTGCAGGCCATTCAAGTATATCAATAAACTGTGCAGTATTTACACTAATGTTATTTTGAATGTTATAAAGAAATTCTTGTATATCTGTTTTTTTAATACCCCAAACCCTATTCCAATACTGATTGGTAGTTGATGTGTAATTATTCAAAAC
Source organism: Chitinophaga pinensis (assembly GCA_943323675.2). GTDB lineage: Bacteria > Bacteroidota > Bacteroidia > UKL13-3 > UKL13-3 > UBA6183. The sequence goes on from CALPIR020000001.1 coordinate 20,532, forward strand.
AGGTCCAGATTGCATATCGACACCCTGTTGGCGATAAGTTTCAGCAGCTAAGTATAGGTTGTTGTTACTTACACCTCCAATCCAAATAGCAGATGAAAAAACAGTACTTTTATTGCTTCCTTTTGGCACTTCAAAAATGTGACTTTTGCCATCATAAAATAGCGGGCCGTTAGTAGTAATTAAAGCTTTTACATTATTTATATTTAGTAGCTTTTGAGCTTGCGCAGGTATGGTAATTAAACCAATTAAACCTACAATTAATAATTGTTTCAAATGTTTGTCTATTTTTTTGTTAGTCAAGACAAACACCAAACAAGGATGCACGTGAGGCATAAAATAGCTTGTAATGGTCAGAATATCAAACAGGAAAACATTAGTTTTACTTTGTAAATTGATATTTTAAATAAACTGCTTAATACTTTTATCCCTTAGCTTGTTCGGGTAGTGATTGTAATATTCCATCCCAAAGTTCAAGTCTTGCTTGTAAACTTTTTTTCACCCAAAATTCAGCTTCAGCAATTTTTGTTTCGTCATTTCCGCAAAGCTCTTCAGTCATGGCTAATGCAAGATGGCTATGGTGATCTCCGTCTACTTCAATATGTCTTTCTAAATAGTATTTAAATGTGCTGAATTGGCCATTGCTTTTTTGATTGAGGTCGTTAACCAAACCAATAAACATTGCCGGAATTAGATCTTCTCTGCCAAAGGTAAAAACTGCTGCCATTACATGTGGCTTATTCGTAGCAATTACATCAAAGGTGGTTTTTACAAATTGCCTTACAGATGGAACTTTAACTTCGTTTAACGCATCTTCAATCAACTTCCCATTTCGCAGCATGTTTACAAAACTTTCAATCGTTTTTGTATCCGCCTTGGCTTGTGTCATGCTTTTAAGGTATAACTCAAAATGACTGGTTCTATTGCCGTGCTCATCCACATCACTTTCTTCACCTACAACAATTTCATTTATCAAATACCTGGTTGATGCATTGCCAACAGGAAACCAAGGAATATTTACATTGGTTAAATGAATTTGCAAACTTTTTAGTAAACTCATAAAGTCCCAAACGGCAAATACATGTTGTTCCATAAACAACCTCACATCATCGGGATGATGCATGCGTTTATATAACGGGTGATTAATAAGTTTTTCCTTTTGAGCTAAAGTGTTGTCTTGGATAATCGTTGTTCCTTTATTCATATTTCGGTTGATCAACTTGGGTTGATTATCCTTTAAAATTTGCTGTGCGTTTTTCTAAAAATGCTTGTGTTCCTTCTTTAAAATCTTCGGTGCCAAAGAAGTTACCAAACTCGTTAATCTCAACATTATTGCCATCCATTTTTTTATCGTAATGTGCATTGACACAACGAACAACAGACGCAATGGCTAGAGGTGCTTTGGATTTCACTTTATTTAAAATTTCTTCACATTTAGCTATTAGTTGGTCTTGTGGTACCACGTGGTTAACCAAGCCAATTCTGTGTGCCTCTGCTGCATTTATAACATCGCCAGTAACCAGTAACTCTAATGCGCGACCACGACCTACCAATTGAGCCAGGCGTTGCGTGCCTGCATAGCCAGGTACTAAACCTAAATTAACTTCAGGTTGACCGAACTTGGCGTTTTCTGCAGCAACTCTGATGTGGCATGCCATGGCTAATTCACAACCTCCTCCTAATGAAAATCCATTAACCGCTGCAATAACTGGTTTAGGGCACTTTTCTATAGCATTTAAAACACCATGTCCATCTGCACTCATGCGTGTGCCTTCTTCTACATTGAAGTTAGCAAATTCTGCAATATCAGCACCTGCCGCAAAAGCTTTAGCTCCCGCACCTGTAAGTATCACACCTTGTACTTCTTTGTTTTCGTAAATTGCGATTATGGCTTCTTTTATATCTTTAAGCGTTTGTATATTTAACGCATTCAATTTGGTTTCTCTGTTTATGGTCAAATATAAAATACCGTTTTCTATGCGAGTTGTGATGTTGTCACTCATTGCTATCGTACTCATTTAATTTTAAATATTTTTGTATTAAAACTGTCTGTTTTGGGCAACCCAAATTTTAATGTAATCAGATATTTCACTAGTGTGTGCTCCTGGAGCAAATAATTTACCAACTCCAAGTTTCGATAATTCAATCATGTCTTCATTCGGTATGATGCCACCACCAGTAACCAACACATCATTTAAACCTTCTTTTTTTAACAATTCCATAATGCGCGGAAAAACGGTGTTGTGTGCTCCAGATAAAATACTTACCCCTATCACATCAACATCTTCTTGTAATGCAGCTTGTACCACCATTTCTGGTGTTTGGCGAAGACCAGTGTAAATAACTTCCATGCCAGCATCTCGCAAAGCTGTGGCAATCACTTTGGCTCCTCTGTCGTGTCCATCAAGACCAACCTTGGCAACTAAAACGCGTATGGGTCTGTTCATTTAATTAATTGTGTTTGATGTTAGTTTTTTAAGCTTAATACTATGGTTGCTTTTTAATTCTTTGTTTACGTATTGTACAAAATTTGCATCGTGCATTTCATATACAAAAACCGAATCATTGTTGTTGTTTAAACGAAGGAATTTAGGTTTAAAAAACTTTTTCAAATCAGTATTTTTGCTTTCGTCTACTGCTGGGTAAATGGTTAATGATTTTTTATCGACCACATGTACCATACAATTCCAATAGTCTGGGTCTTCATTATCTTTATTAGACAGTACAAAATATTTATTTTGTACCAACGATAAAACTTGATTACTGCTTAATGGTTTTACTTCCGTTTTACTACTGTCTTTTATGATTACTGATGTTTGGGTAATACTATAAAATAGGGTATCGGTGCTCATGTTTTTTTTACCTACTATACCTGAAGGTACAACTAGGTAATAAGTTCCAATCATTTGTTCGGGAAAAACAAGTTGCGCCTCCCCTGGATAACGATCAAACTTACCCATGGTGCAACTTGATATTGCTAAAACAAATAATATGGAAAACGTATTTTTCAATCTTGTTTCTATGGTTTGTTAATGTTACTTAATGCATATTGTAGTCTTGCAATAGTCACCTCTTTACCTAGTAAAGCCGCCATTTCAAAAATTGGGGGGCCACCTGCCACACCACTTAAACAAACGCGTAACAATTGTAAAAAATCCTTGTTACTCACTTCATTTTTTGATAATGCTTCGATGTAACTTGCTTCAAATAATGTGGCATCAAACGCTTCATTACTTCTAACTAATTGAATCAAGTCTTCAAGAACCAAAGAGCTTTTATCGTTCCAACGTTTGGCAATAACCGCTTCATCATAAGTGGTTGGTTCTACAAAGAAATAAACAGCAATTTCCCACAACTCTTTTATAAAACTAATTTTCTCTTTTATCAAACCACATACCTTAGTAATGTATTCATCACTAAAGTTAAGGTTATGGGCCAATACATCTTTTTTAAGTGATTCGGCTAAAACGTTATCTGGTGTGTGGCGAACATATTGTTGGTTAAACCACTTGGCTTTATTTTGATCAAATTTAGCACCTGATTTACTTACACGGTCTAATGTGAATGCTTGAACCAACTCTTCGCGGCTAAAAATTTCTTGTGTTGTGCCAGGGTTCCAACCTAAAAAGGCCAATAGGTTCATAACAGCTTCTGGTAAATAGCCACTTTCGCGGTAGCCGCTACAAACTTCTCCTGTTGCTGGATCTTTCCATTCTAAAGGGAATACAGGGAAACCTAACCTATCGCCATCACGTTTGCTTAATTTACCATTACCTTCTGGTTTTAATAAAAGTGGTAAGTGTGCAAATTTTGGCATCACCTCTTCCCAACCTAAATAACGATATAATAAAACATGAAGTGGGGCAGAGGGCAACCATTCTTCGCCACGAATTACATGAGAGATGTTCATTAAATAATCATCAACCACATTAGCTAAATGGTAAGTTGGCATACCATCACTTTTAAACAACACTTTGTCGTCCATTTGAGCGGTATTGATATTTACCCAGCCTCTTATTTCATCATGAAATTTAACGTCTTCTTTTTTCGGAAGTTTAATGCGTACTACATATGGCTCGCCTGCATCTAACCTACGTTTTACCTCATCTTCGGGTAAGGTTAGTGAGTTTTTCATGGCCATGCGTGTAATGGCATCATACTTACTGTCTACATTACTTGCTTTTAAACGCTCACGCATGGCGTCTAATTCTTCTGCAGTATCAAAAGCATAGTAGGCAAAACCGGCATCTAATAATTGAGTAACGTATTGAAGGTATATCGGTTTACGCTCGCTTTGGCGGTATGGTGCGTGTGGGCCATCTCCAAAACCAATGCCTTCATCGGCAATTATGCCAACCCACTTTAATGCTTCAATAATATATTCTTCGGCACCTGGCACGTAACGATTTTGGTCCGTGTCTTCAATACGAATTAAAAAATCGCCACCATGTTTTTTGGCGAATAAATAATTATACAAGGCAGTGCGCACACCACCAATATGTAAAGCACCAGTTGGGCTGGGTGCAAAACGAACTCTAACTCTTCTATCCATAATTGACGGAAGCAAAGATAGAAATATTATGCAATTGAGGTAATGATTATGATGCTGATAAGCAATGGTCCAAAATTAAACTAACGGTATTGAGTTATTGCGTAAAAATGTTTTCATAATATTCAGAAAACCAGCATATAATCTTGATTCTGCTATGTTTTAATATTAAATAGATGAATTATCAGCAAAGCTGTAATAATTTTTATCGGCAATAATAATGTGATCCATTACGTTTACGTCAATTAACTTTCCTGAGTCCACAAGTCTTTTAGTTAAGCGTTTATCTTCATCGCTTGGGTTTAAACTTCCTGATGGATGATTATGGCAAAGCAAAATATTTGAGGCCAGCAAATCAACCGCGTGTTTAAAGATAACTTTAGGATCTGCTACCGTTCCTGAAACACCGCCTTCGCTTATGCGTTTTACTTCTATTAACCGATTGCTTCTATTGAGGTAAGCTACCCAAAATTCTTCAATGGGAGTATCAGCTAAAATGGGGTGAAAGTAGGCGAACGCTTGAGCACTCGATTTAATAAAAATATGGTCTGTTTTGGCTTCGGAAAGGTTTCTTCTTCGGCCTATTTCCATAGCGGCAGTTATGGTTATTGCCTTTGCCTCACCAATGCCTTTAACTTTTTGCAGGTCTTTAAATTTGAGTTTGCCTAACTCAACCAAGTTGTTGTTGGTTAATGCTAAAATACGTTTGGCTAAATCAACGGCACTTTCTTCTCTTGTTCCGCTTGAAATAAGAATGGCTAGTAGCTCAGCGTCTGATAATGCACTGAAGCCTTTAGTCATAACTTTCTCACGCGGTCTGTCGTCTTCGGCCCATTGCTTAATGGTCGTAAATCGGGGTATTTCCTCGCTCATGGTAAATGGTTTTTGGTGGCACCAAAATAAAAAACCTCATCGACTTTAACATCAATGAGGTTTAAATTTTTTAAGTGTTGATTATTATTTAACCGCGCTACCGGGTTCAATATCTTTCTCCGGGCCAACGTTATATAATTTACCAAAATCGTTTCCAGCCATTAATAACATGCCTTGGCTTTCAATACCACGTATTTTACGTGGAGCTAAATTAGCTACAACCGTTACCAATTTACCTACTAATTCTTCAGGTTGATAATACTCTGCAATACCACTTAAAATGGTGCGTTGCTCAAACCCTAAATCAACGGTAAGTTTTAATAATTTATCGGCTTTAGGCACTCGTTCGGCTGTTAAAACTTTACCTACACGCAAATCAATTTTATCAAAATCATCGTACACTATATCGGCCTTAACCGGCTGTAGTTGGTTGGTTTCGCTATTTTCTGATGTTAATGCCGCTTGTCTTAGCGAATTTTCATTTTCTGTTTTAATGCGTTGCAAACGATCTAATTGAATTTGAATTTCTTCATCTTCAACTTGTTTGTATAAAATTTCGGGTTTGCCCAATTGATGGGCACTTGTAAGTATATTTTCGTTAAACAAGCTGCTCCAGTTTAATTGTGGTGCGTTTAGCATCGCCTTAAGAGTAAGAGAGGTATGTGGTAAAAAAGGCTCTGCCGCAATTGCTAACTTTGCACAAATTTGAAGTGCATCAAACATAATGGCCTTTACGCTCTCTTCATCTGTTTTAACTAATTTCCATGGCTCGGTATCGGCTAAGTATTTATTACCTGCACGGGCTGCATTGATAAATTCGGTTTGGGCATCGCGCAATTTTACTGCATCTAAATTTTCGCGCATATTATGTAAACTCTTTGCAATGCCATCAAAACAAAGAGTACGAGCTGCAATTAGTTTTTCATCTGTTGTATTTTGGTAAACAGTAGGTATTACACCTTGATAATATTTATCGCTCAATACCATTACGCGGTTTACAAAATTTCCGAAAATACTTACCAACTCACTGTTTACACGTGTTTGATAGTCTTTCCAGGTAAACTCACTGTCTTTGGTTTCAGGAGCAATGCTGGTTAATACATAACGTAATTCGTCTTGTCTATTTGGGAAATCAATTAAGTACTCATGTAACCAAACGGCCCAATTACGCGATGTAGAAATTTTATCACCTTCTAAATTTAAAAATTCGTTTGCGGGAATATTGGTAGGTAAAATGTAGTTGCCGTGTGTCATTAACATCATCGGGAAAATGATGGCATGAAACACAATATTGTCTTTTCCTATAAAATGGACCAAAGCAGTTTCATCATCTTGCCAGTATTTTTGCCATTCATTTGATCCATTAAAAAATTCTTTTGTAGCACTAATGTATCCAATTGGGGCATCAAACCAAACATACAATACCTTACCAATGGCACCTTCAATAGGAACAGGCACACCCCAATTCAAATCTCGGGTCATGGCACGTGATTGCAAGCCTTCTGTTAACCAACTTTGGCATTGACCTTTGATATTGCTTTTCCAGCCATCAAAACGTTTAATATAGTTTTGGAATTGCTCACTTTGTTGAATATCGCCCATGGGTAGAAACCAATTTTTAGTTTCTTTGAGCACGGGCACTGCTCCACTTAAGGCTGATTTTGGGTTGATTAAATCTGTTGGGTTAAGGGAAGTTCCGCATTTCTCACATTGGTCGCCATAAGCACCCGCATTGCCACAACGTGGACAGGTTCCTGTAATATATCTATCTGCTAAAAATTGCTTAGCTTCATCATCATAATATTGTTGGGTAGTTTCTTCTTTAAAAACACTTTTATCATACAACGTTTTAAAAAAGGCTTGAGCCGTTTCGTGATGAGTTTTTGATGACGTTCTTCCGTAATAACTAAATTCTATACCAAAATCTTTGAAGGCATTTTTCATAATGCCATTATATTTATCAACCACTTGTTGAGGGGTAATACCTTCTTTTTTGGCCTTAATGGTAATAGGTACACCGTGCTCGTCACTGCCGCAAATAAATACCACATCTTTACCTTGCGCTTTAAGATAACGTACATAGATGTCTGCAGGCAAATAACAGCCCGCTAAGTGGCCAATATGAACAGGACCGTTCGCATATGGCAGAGCGGCTGTAACTAAATAACGTTTTGGTTCTTTATTCATAAAATCGGATGCAAATTACATCAATTTGCCCGAAGTATGAAATGTAGTATTAGACAGCAAATAACCTTTGCCTATTGTTTTAATTGCAAACACTTTTCTTCTAGTAGTGTATATTGGTGTGAGTTGTTTTTAATCTGATTTGCACTAAACTTGAACTTTAGGATTATTATTTACCGGCACTTGTGCCTGCAATAAATCCGGTGGTCCAAGCTGCTTGAAAATTAAAACCTCCTGTAATCCCATCTATATCTAATACTTCGCCTGCAAAATGTAGGCCTTTTACTTTTTTACTTTCCATGTTTTTGAGCAGTACATCATCTAAAGATATACCACCGCAAGTAACAAACTCATCTTTAAAGGTTGTCTTTCCTTTAACTTCATACTTGTCATATAAAAGAACGTCAACCAAATTATTTACATCTGCTTTCGATATATCTGCCCAGTTTTTATCTGCATTAATTCCAGTTTTGGCAAACATGTAGTCTTGCAAACGTTTGGTAAGTTGGTGATAGGGAAATAAGTTTCGCAAATGTTTGGTTGGGTTTGCTGCTTTCAGATTCATCAACTCATTTCTAACAGCATCTTCCTTTTTATCATTTAACCAACTTATGCTAAGCGTGAAGTCGTAATTAAGTTCGGCTAAATCGCGTGCAGCATATGACGAAAGCTTTAATATTGCAGGGCCACTGAATCCCCAATGTGTAATTAAAATGGGTCCACTAAACTCATGTTTAGTTTCAATAATTTTTATTTTAGCCTGCTCTATACTAGTGCCCATCAATTCTGTAATTGAATTGTTGGGTACATTAAAAGTGAAAAGAGAAGGTACAGGATTTTCAATATTATGCCCTAATGTTTTTAACCAATTAAACCCTTCCATTTTGGCTTGCCCACCTGTTGTAACTATAATTTTATCGGAATTTATAATTGCGTTGTTAGTATTCAATAAAAAACCACCATCCATTTTGGTTTGAATAGATCTGATTTCTGTATTTAATACAATGTTAATTTTTAACTTTTGTACTTCATTAAGTAGGCAGTTGGCAATTGTTTCGCTGTTATCCGTTGTCGGAAACATACGTCCGTCAGATTCTGTTTTTAGTTTAATACCACGTTGGCTAAACCATTCTACGGTATCTTTGGTACTAAATCTAGTAAAGGCACTTTTAAGTGGTCTTTCGCCTCTAGGATAATTGGTCGTGAGTCGGTTATTTTCGAAACAGGCATGCGTTACGTTACATCTTCCCCCGCCCGAAACAAGTACTTTTGTGAGCAATTTTCCGGTTTTCTCGTAAATGGTAACCTCGTTTGTTTTATTTGCTGTAGCCGCATGTATGGCTGCAAAAAAGCCTGCTGCTCCTCCTCCTATTACTGCTATTTTCACAATGGCAAAGGTATACCTTTATTTAAAACCTTAAAAGCTAAAGTTTTAATCTCACTATTTCTTGTATCTGGTTTTTATTTTAAAAGGGGTAATTGACTTAGTAATTAAATAGGCAAGAAAGTTTCTCTGAGGTGCAGCTATTGCAGGACTTGACTCATGTTTATTCAATAAATTTACAAGGTTTTATAATTCGAAAAGGCAAAAGAAAAGCCGCATTTGATTTGTCAAATGCGGCTTTTAAATGCTATAATTTTGATATTATTTTCCTTTAAACTTTACTTCTTTGGCATCACCCCAAAGCTCTTCAATGGCATAAAAATCTCTTTTATCGCGTTGAAAAACATGGGCTACCACATCAATATAATCTAATAATACCCATTCTAAATTTTCAAATCCTTCGCGGTGCCATGGTCTTTCGTTTAATACCTTAACCGTTTCTTCTTCTGCACTATTAGCAATTGCTTCCACTTGTTTGTCACTTTCAGCATGACTAATAACAAAAAAATCAGAACTGGCCCCACGCACTTCACGCATATCTAAAATACCAATGTGCTCTGCTTTTTTCTCATACATACCTTGCGCCACACACATTGCTAAAACTAAAGCTTGGTCGGCTGTTGTAGCTTTACTGCTTCGTTCTGGACGGATTCCTTTTGGCTTAGCAGTAATACCTTTTTTTACCTCAGGCTTTTTTTCCTTGCTTAGTTTTTTAATTTCTTTATCAAGCTCTTGCGCTTCTTTTGCTGCTTTACTTAATTTTTTGGGTGCTGCTTTTTTAGCCCCTTTTGCAGCGGTTTTACCAGCGGTTTTTTTCGCTGCAGTTTTTTTTGCTGGTGTATTTGCCATTACTCTTAATAACTTTGATGCAAAAGTAATCTTTTAATGGATATAAACTCATTAACCCAACCACTACAATTTAAAATCTTGTATTTAGATGTTGTAACATCTACCAATACGCTTGCTCGCGAAAGACTACAATTAGCCAAAGCAATTGAGGGTTCGGTTATTTTTGCAAATGAGCAAACCCAAGGCCGTGGGCAATTAAATAGTGTTTGGGAGAGTAATTCTGGTAAAAATGTGTTGTGTTCAATTGTTTTATCCCCTGTTTTTATAACAATTGATCAACAAACATATTTAAATATGGCTATTTGTTTGGCTATGTTAGATACAATTAAAATGTATACACCTGATGCAAGTATTAAATGGCCCAATGATATTTACATAAATAAAAAAAAGGTTGCTGGATTGCTATTAGAGAATGCTATACAAGGCGATCATATAAAATACAGTATTGTGGGAATTGGCATAAATGTGAACCAATTAGATTTTGTAGTCAAATCGGCTACCTCTTTGTGCATGGAGACGCAACATAATATAGTGGTTGATGACGTATTACAGCTACTTCTCAAACACATCAACCATAGATATGGTATGCTTAAGCTTAAACAATGGGATATGATTAATAAAGAATATCATCAACACTTGTTGGGGTTGAATGAGGAATGTACCTTTAAAACCGAAACAGAAGAATTTGTTGGCGTGATAAAGGGGGTCGATGTTCACGGCCTACTAATGGTTAAAAAAGGTGATTCAATAATAAACTATCGTGTTAAAGAAATAAGCATGTTATGATAACATTAGCCATAGATATTGGTAATACAAGAACCAAAGCTGCAGTTTTTATTCAAAACGAATTGATGGTGGAAGAGTATATTCATCATCCTAATGACTTACACCTTCTCATACAAACTCAACAACCTAAGCACGCAGTAATGTGCGCTGTAGGAGATGGAGCAGACGAGTTGGCTGAGGTGATATTAAAACATCAAATACCATTACTCAGGGTTAATTACAAAACGGAATTTCCGTTTGTAAGTCAATACAAAACACCTCAAACTTTAGGCATGGATCGTGTTTCAGGTATTGCAGCTGCGCAATATTTATTTCCCCAAACAAACTGTTTGGTAATTGATGCAGGCACCTGTATTACCTATGATTTTCTGTCAAAAAATCATCAATACACGGGTGGAGCCATTTCGCCAGGTTTACAAATGCGTTTAAGGGCTATGCATGAATTTACACACAAGTTGCCATATCCCGAATTAATTTGGCCAGAGGATTTTGAAGGGCAAATAACAAATGATGCACTATTAAGCGGGGTTTGTTTTGGAGTAGCCGATGAAATAAATGGGAAAATAGAACGTTATACCCAACGATATGGCACTTTGCAGGTATTATTATGCGGTGGTAATACATCAATGTTGGCTAAACACATAAAAAACAACATATTTGCAGTGCCCTCATTAGTTTTATTGGGGTTAAATCAAATCTTATTATTCCATGTTAATAAAGGCTAAAAGCCTATTCAGTATAACGATGATACTGTTAGGGTATCATCTTTCGGCACAAAATTTATCCAAATCGCCTTACTCGGCACTTGGTGTTGGTGATATGCAATTTGGCGGCAGCGCTTGGATGCACGGTATGGGCCAAATTAATCAAGGCATTAGTTTGCCTAATGCAATTAACAATCAAAACCCAGCCTCGTATAGCACTTTTCAACTTAGTACATGGGATGCAGCTGCTATTGGCTCAATGGCAAATATCAGCACTAAAACAGCTACTGGAAGTTTTAACACTGCTTCAATGGCTTACATGGCACTTGGCATGCCACTTTCTCAAAAATTAAATTGGGGGTTAAGTTTTGGATTGATGCCTTATTCTGGTGTTGGCTATAATGTAACGCGTCAAATACAAACTTCAACTTTTAATGGGACAGAAAGTATTGAAGGGCGCGGAGGTTTGTCCAAGTTTTATATTGGATCAGGCATTCGTGTATACAAAGGACTTGCTTTTGGATTTAATGCCTCATATGTATACGGACAAATCCGTAATACTACGCTATTAAGTATTCCTCGTGATTCATTGATGTACAATTTGGTTGAAAACAGAGATCGATATATTGGTGATTTTATGTTTGAAATAGGTCTGCAGTATCATGATACATTTGTTTATAAAGAGCGTAAATATAGTTTTGGCTTAGGTGCAACATTTGGTCCACAGACGAGCCTAAGTGCCACTGATAACTATAATGTACGAACATTGGGTGTAGGTGTAACAGCTCCAACTAACATAGGTAAAGATACAGTAGCAAACTCAGAGTCTGTAATTGGTGAAGTCATTTTACCAATGTATTTAAAGGGTGGTGTATTTTTTCAGCAAGTAAACAAATGGGGTGTTGGTATTGATTTAGGTTATAATAATTGGGCGAGTTATTTAGGTATGGGTGTGCGCGATTCACTTAAAAACATGACAAGCATAAATTTAGGCGGATATTACACTCCTGATGCTTTTGCCATAAAGAACTACTTGAAAAGAATTGAGTACCGTGCGGGCATGCGTTATGATAATGGGATGCTAAGTGCAAATGGTACTAATGTTTCAACTATCGCATTTTCTGTAGGAGCAGGTTTACCTTTGGGCAAAACACGTTCTAAAATTAATCTTGCTGCCGAGTATATGATGCGCGGAACTACTGAACAAAAACTAGTAAAAGAGGAGTACATAAGGTTTGTTATTGGGGTTTCTATCTCTGATAAATGGTTTCACCGCTACAGATATGATTAGTTTATGCGTCTAATCTCTTGCTGCATATTACTTTTAAATATTATTTTAGTTGGTTGTGGTGGTAGCAATCCAGATAAGGCTAAGCGCGTTTCACCAGAGCGCGTTTTACCAATTGAAACGGGAAAAGATGTGTTCATTAATTATACCGACAGTGGATTAACGAAAGCCAGAGTTAAAGCACCTTTATTGGAGCGATATGCCACAGAGGATAAAAATTATACAGAGATGCGAAATGGCATTAGCGTTGATTTCTTAAATAAAAACGGAACAGTTGAAAGTTTTTTAAAAGCTAAATACGCCATACGTTATGATCGTGAAAAACGCATGGTAGCTAGAAATGATGTTGTGGTTTTGAACATTGCAGGCGATACGTTGCGCACCGAAGAGTTAATTTGGGAAGAAGCTACCCAGCGCGTTCATTCTGATAAATTTGTTCGTATCACCACCAAAACTGAAATTATTATGGGCGATGGTTTTGAATCGGATATTACATTTAAAAATCCGAAAATATATAAAATTCGAGGAATCGTAAATTTGAAGTAAACATGCCATACACCATTCTGGCAAACTAATAATAGTAGGTTGATTCACTCATTCTAAGTCTAATTCCTTACATTTTTTATACATTGCAAACATGTTTAAACATCAGCGTTTGTTAGAAAATATGCACATCCCCATGTGGCTCATTAAGGATACTTGTTGGATGTTACAATTTAAACTGGTTGGTACAATTGTGGCTTTACCAACTATTAGTATGGCAATATACTTAGTTATTATTACACGTAACTTTCCAAAGCGGTTTTGGCCTAATTTAGCAGTCTTATTTTGGATTGGAGCAAATACTACGTGGATGCTAGGAGAGTTTTACAAGTTTGGTTTTACAGTTCCTGCTGTGACATTATTTTTTGCGGGTATTGTAGCCATTTTCGTTTATATATACATTATTTTTACAAGCCCAAAACCGCAACAATCCAAGGATTGAAAAATTATAACAATAAATTATGGTTAGAATTTCCTTAAATCAAAAAACAAATACTAATTTTACCCGGTTTTGTAACACGCAGGCAATAAATAGTCACTTCGTTTTGTAGGTTTTTAATAGAACATAATGGATAAAATTAAAGAAAGGTTTGAAGAAATAGGCTTACCTAAAGCAGCAGAAATTAAAGAATTTTTAAAGGCAAATGCAGATGTTCCAATGGGAACATATACATTAGATTCAGTATCATCTGGTATGAAAGGAATGATAGGCCTTATCACTGAAACCTCATTGTTAGATGCTGAAGAAGGAATTCGTTTCAGAGGATATAGTATCCCTGAATTAAGAGAAAAACTTCCTCGTTTAGAAGGTACTACCGAACCGCTACCTGAAGGCTTGTTTTATTTAATGTTAATCGGTAAAATTCCTACCTATGATGAGATGTACGAAGTAGGAAGCAATTGGACAAAACGTGCCATTGTTCCCAAACACGTTTTTGAAGTAATTGATGCTTTGCCAATTTCAACCCATCCAATGACTCAGTTTTCTATAGCAATTATGGCTATGCAAACAGAGAGTGAATTCGCTGCTGCCTATCGTAACGGTGTAAACAAAAAAGATTATTGGGTTCACACTTTTGAGGATTCGATGAATTTAATTGCTCGTTTACCTCGTGTAGCAGCATATATTTATCGCAGAACATATAAAAACAATGTTCACATCGAACCTAATCCAAAATTGGATTGGGCAGCAAACTTTGCCCACATGTTAGGCTATGGCGATAACGATGGTTTTAAAGAACTAATGCGTTTATACATGGTTATCCATGCGGATCACGAAGGAGGAAATGTATCTGCCCACACCACGCATCTTGTTGGTTCTGCATTAAGTGATCCTTATTTGGCATTTTCGGCAGCTATGAATGGTTTAGCGGGTCCTTTACACGGATTAGCTAACCAAGAAGTAATACGTTGGGTATTGGAGTTGCAAGAGGCTTTGGGTGGTGGCAAACCAAGCAAACAACAAATTGAAGATTATATCAACAAAACAATAAACGAAGGCAAAGTTGTACCGGGATATGGTCATGCAGTTCTACGTAAAACAGATCCTCGCTTTACGGCTCAAATGGAATTTGCTAAAACGCACATGCCAAATGATGAGTTGGTTAATATAGTTTGGGATGTTTACGAAGTAGCTCCTAATATCTTGGGAAATTTCAAAAAAATCAAAAATCCATGGCCAAATGTTGATGCTCACAGTGGCGCATTATTGTTGCACTACGGGTTAAAAGAATATGATTTTTTTACCGTATTGTTTGGAGTATCGCGTGCATTAGGGGTATTATCATCACTAATTTGGGATAGAGCCCTAGGAATGGCATTGGAACGTCCAAAGTCAGTTACATCTGATTGGATTAAAAATAAAATTGCTGCCCAATCTCAAGCAAAATAAATGTTAACCAAAAGCCTTATTTATTTATACATCACAGCCGGTTTGTTTATACTTACCGGCTGTGGTTTTTATTCTCATACAGGAGCATCTGTTCCTCCCAATGCCAAAACCTTTTCAGTGGAATACATCAACAATGTGGCAAGCATTGTTATGCCATCTCTAAGTCAGGTTTTAACAGAAAAACTAAAGTCAAGGTTCATTAACGAAACCACATTAAAGCTTACACAGCAGGATGGAGACGTGCGATTTAGTGGTAAAATATTAAATTACTCGACATCTCCAGTAGCGGTTCAAGGTAACCAACAAAATGCAGTCAATAGATTAACAGTAACCATAGAAATTACTTACCAAAACACCAAAGATGAAACTAAAAATTTCACTCAGCAGTTTAGTAATTTTGTTGATTATCCAGCATCAGAAAACTTTTCGGCCGTAGAAATAGATTTGGTAAATAAAGTGACTGACATATTAGTGCAAGACGTTTTTAATAAGGCCTTTATAAATTGGTAAATTGTTGATAGATGCCCCTTTATTACTTTCTGCTTTTCATCAATTCAAAAAAAAACCGTTTATTCGCACATTCACCGCATGAACAAAACGGAATTCATACAACTTATTCAAAATCATGATTTGCCTGCTGCAAAACATGTTGCAGCGCTTAAGCAAGTTGTGGCTGATTTCCCTTATTTCACCCAAGCTAGGGTTTTGTTGGCCAAAGCCTTACACAACGAAAAGCACTATGAGTATGAAAAGTTTTTAAAACAAACTGCTTTAGTTGTTCCTGATAGGGATGTATTGTACCACTACCTGCATAATCTCACCCCGTATTGGCAATTGTCTCAGTTGTCTATTTCAAATGAACAATCGATTACTTTTGAACAAAACGAAATGGTTCCCGATTCGGGTCTTGTAGTTGAACAGTTGAAAGAAGAAGTTAATTTATCAATACAGGGTGTTACTGAAACTATAATTTCTGATGAAGACATTGAAGTAGTTCAAAGCAAAGAAGAGTTGGAGGTAGACTTAGCAATTACAATATTATTGGAAGGAAGTAACATAGCTCCTCCGCAAGAAGAGGTTGCGTTAACCACACCCGTATCAATTGAAAAAGTTATTGAAGCAGAAGTTGAAACCTTGCCTACATCAATAGGAGAAATTAAAGAACAAGTCCCGGAGAAAGTTACTGAAGGTAGTGAAGAAGATGAGTTAAGCTTTGTAGAATGGCTAAATCGTAAAAGTAATCCGAAAAAGAAATCAGAATCAACTCAACCATTAAAAGCGGATGAATTATATTCTGATGAAAAGACGGACGATAAACACAAGGAATTAAGAACAACTGCCTTGCCTGAGGTTACAAAAGCTGAAATAGAAGAGGCTGTTGCTAAGAGTAATGTGAACGATTTTCAGGGTATTTTAGACAAATTTGTTAAAGAAAATCCAAGTATCAGTCGCCCCAAAGCGGAGTTTTTTAATCCAGTAAACATGGCACGGCAAAGTGTAGAGGAGGATGAGGAGCTTGTTACAGAGACACTTGCTAATTTATTTTATAAACAGGGTAATCACAAAAAGGCAATCAAGGCATATGAAAAATTATGTTTGTTATATCCAAGCAAAATGACTTATTTTGCGAGCCTTATACAAAAAATTAAAACAGAACTAAAAGACTAATCACCATGTATACAGTATTTTCAATCATCATCATTTTAGTGTGCATCTTGCTAACACTTGTAGTATTAATTCAAAATCCAAAGGGTGGAGGAATTGCAGCGAACTTTGCATCTCCAAACCAAATTATGGGAGCTAAACGCAGCAGTGATGTTATCGAAAAAGCCACATGGATATTAGCAGTAGTGCTTATCGTGTTTTCATTAGCAAGTAACTTTGTGCGTCCTTCAGTTAGCAGCGAAACGGATGCTCCAGAAAGCCGCATAAAAGATCAAATTGAAAACACCGCTGCCCCAGCACCACTTGCTGCTCCAGCTCAAACTGCTCCAGCAAACGGTGATGCTGCTCCAACCACTGCGCCTGCCAATCAATAATTAAACTTTAAATAAAGTATATAAAAAAAGGTCTCGCATGCGAGACCTTTTTTATGCCATTTATTTTAGGACAATTCAACGGGTTCAATAGTATATTATACTCTTTATTTTATTGAATTCAGTAGCAAGCCAGCTTCGATAATTTGGTCTTTTGATTTATTAAATCAGTGTTTCAATCGTTATTACAAAAGCAAATCTTATTGAGTTTTGTCTAGACCCAGTTTGATTGCTTTAAGCTAACGTTTTAGAAATGCTTACGCAATCCAATACTTATACCCAACATATACGGATGTTGCTTCACTGAATATTTATTATCGGTCATGCTGTTTAAACTATAACGTAAATAAGGCGC
>CALPIR020000002.1 GCA_943323675.2 Chitinophaga pinensis
ACTTTATACTTATGGTTGGAAAGGCTTAACTATGACCATGACTGATGCTCGTGGTTGTGTGTTTTCTTTGTTTAAGGATTCGGTTGTACAAGTTGCAGGTGCAAGTACTAAGGTTGTGTTTGATAAATATACTGGCTGTACACCACTTGCTTTAACATCTTATGATAGCTCAACGTCTGATTACCCAATTATTAGACGGAAATGGTTGTGGACTTCAACAGATTCAACAATTACCGATACACTAAAAAATGCATCATTTGTATTTAGTAAACCTCAAAGTATTCAGGCTGATGGTTATCCCGTATCATTAATTATTACTGATAGTTTAGGTTGTGAGTTTATAGCCACTCAAAAAATTGTTCCATCAAGTCCAATTGCCGAAATTAATGTAACAAAGAATGTAACATGCGGCTCAACTCAATTGATTAATGCAGCTAATACAGATGGGAGTAAAGTTTTTTCGCCAGCCAATTATAGTTGGAAACAGGGTAGTTCAACTTATATTGGCTCTGTTTACAATACTATATTTAACTTGGCTGATTCAACTTATTTGTTTGAGCTAACCGTTGTAGATTCTAATGGATGTATAGCAAATACAGATACTTTGATTAAAATTAGCAATAAGAAAACAACACTTGCGTTTTATGCTAATCCGAGTGTAAGAGCTTGTTACTTTCCAATTGTGCCCATTCAGTTATTCGATACATCTGCTGTTGGATCTAGTGGTATTAAGTCAAGATATTGGACATTTGCATCAAATACAAGTACCCAATTAAGTCCAATATTTACCATTAGCAAACCTGGTAAATATGATGTTAGTTTAACTGTTACAGATAGTGCAGGCTGCGTAGATTCGCTTAAAATTAAAGATTATTTAGATTTAGGTGGACCTATGGGAAGTTATACCTATAGCCCAAATAAAGGATGTGCACCCCATACAGTAAGGTTTCAAGTATTATCTCCCAATGCGCGTTACCATATTTGGGATTTGGGTAACGGATTAGTAGACACGATGAAAGTGTTAGACGAACCATATACCTATAATGATGCAGGGACTTACTATCCAAGACTAACTTTGTATGACAGTAGTGGTTTGTGTGGTTATTCTTTTGATGCTATTGATTCGATTATTGTATTCGATAAGCCTGAACCTGACTTTGTTTCTGATACAACTAAAATTTGCTTTAATACTGAACTTACCTTTGAAAATATAACGCCCAACAAGTCAGCGATAGTAAATTGGAAATGGATATTTAATAATGAAGAAGTATTGGGTGAAGGACCTATTATTAAGAAGTTTACCCAGGCAGGCAAATACAATATTACCTTGATTGCTATTGATTCTAATGGATGTAGTGATACCATTACAAAATCTGATACACTTACTGTTTATAATGATGTTGTCGCTCCAAATATTCCTTCAGTTCATAGGGCAACGGTTATCGATAACAGCTCTAATTTATTTGTATTTAATCCAAGTAAAGAAGAAGATTTTTACAGCTATCGAATTTTTTATAATTACCTGAGTGCTTCGCCTCAATCATTTATTGATGTTTTAGCGGTAGCTGATACCTTTTACTTAGAAACTGGAATTAATACGCTTTTAAATCCTTATTCATATGCTATATCGGCCATAGATATTTGTAAGAATAGGAGTGCCGTGTCTCCTACACATACTACAGTTGAACTAAAGGCTTGGCCAATTGATAATGCTATTAAATTATCGTGGAGTCCATACAAAGGGTTTGGATCTATCAAGCGTTACGAGATTTGGCGTAACAATCCAGACTCGGGAATTGCATTTTACCAGATAAAAGATGTTTCAGCTGGAACACTACAATACATTGATACCTCAATTTCTTGTTTCACAAATTATTACTATCGAATAAAAACGGTAGCGATGGATGCTGATACATCAAAATATAGTTGGAGTGATACAAGTGGAGCTACACCTGTATATGTAAGTAGTTTACCAGGTACTAAAATTGTTAGAGTTACAGTTGTGAATGATAAGCAAGTATTGTTACAATGGGCTAAGAAATCTTATGAAGTAAGTTTTAAATATTTGATATTTAGAATGCGTGATGATGAGGCTAGTGCTACTTTTTACAAGGAAGTGTCTGATACATTTATGATTGATGAAAATGTATTAGTAGATGAACATAGCTATTCATACTTTGTTTATTTAAAAGATGCTTGCGGAGGAATTAGCTTGCTAAGTAATGAAGCAAAGACAATTTTATTGACAGTAGATTTAGTAAGAAATGACAGAGGATTATATGACCCAATTGTTTATTACACCAAGTATCGAGAGTGGGTTAATGGTGTAAATAATTATGATGTTTTGTTTTATTATGACTCATTGGGAGTATATAGTAAGGTCTCAACCAATTCTGCTTCCGATACAACTTTCATTCATCAATATTTAACCCTGCCTCAAAGAAACTATTGCTACTCGGTTATTGCCAATGAGCTTAACGGGAATAAAACAACAAGTCAATCAAATATTACTTGTGTTGGAACAGAACCAAGGGTGTATGTTCCAAATGTGTTTACCATAAACGGTGATGGTATAAATGAACGTTTGGTTGTAGGTGGTTTATTTATTGAGAACTATAAGATAAATATTTTTGATAGGTGGGGAAATAACGTTTTTGAAAGCAATAATAGAGATCTGTCTTGGGATGGCAATTTAGATGGCAAGCCAATGCCTTCAGGTGTTTATGTTTATTTGATAGAAGTTACAGGAAGAAGTAAGCAAAGGGTTGAAGTAACGGGTACTGTTACTTTAATTAGATAATGGTTGGGTAATTGTTAAATATCCAACCACTCTTTAGCCGTTTTATATAGCATTTGTGATTTTTCTTCGGCACTTAAATCCGACATCAACTCTATGTATTTTCCGTGTTCTAAATCGCCTAGTGGGAAAGGAAAATCACTACCTAAAGCAATTCGTTCACTGCCAAATAATTTTAAATTGTAGCGTAATGCTTCTTCATCGTGCACTAAACTATCAATGTAAAACTTCTTAATATATTGGTATGGATCAGCTACATGATTGATGTTACATAAATCGGGGCGTGCATGGTAACCATGTGAAACCCTACCAATGGTGTGCGGGAAACAACCTCCACCATGTGCAAACATTACGCGTAATTTTGGAAATTTATCAAAAACTCCGCCAAATATCATGCTGCATATAGCACGCGATGTTTCTGCTGGCATCCCAACTAACCAGGGTAACCAAAACTTTTTCATTTTATCTTGCCCCATCATATCCCAAGGATGTATAAATAGACACATACCTAATTTTTCAGCAGCTTCGTAAAACGGAAAAAATCGCTCATCATCTAAGTTGTAATCTAAAATATTTGTTGCAATTTCAACACCGGGTAAATTTAATTCGTATTTGCAACGCGTTAGTTCTTCAACAGCCAATGTGGTATCCTGCATAGGCAAAGTGCCTAAACCTACAAAACGGGTGGGGTAGTCGCGTTGAATTTGTGCCAAATGGTTGTTAATATATTGGCTCCAATCGTGCGTATGTTCTGGTTTTGCCCAATAATAAAATAAAACAGGAATAGTAGATAAGGCCATCAATTTCACGTCATGTTTATCCATGTGTTGAATAATGGCTTTGGGATCCCAGCACATATCATCAATAGCCCTGAAAAATGTTCCATCCGCTTTCATCATATTTGCACGACCGGGTTGGTAATGGTCTAAGTATATAAACTCATCACCATAACCATATCGTTCCTTTAAGTTTGGAATAAACTCGGGCATAATGTGCGCATGAACATCTATTTTATAAGGTGCTGTTGTAATCATGTTGTTGTGATGAAATTATATTAGAATAATAAGCCCATTGCATAAGAAATGGGTTTGTTTTGATGACATCAAAACGAACGATGATTTGCTGTTTTGTGTAATTCTTCAGGACTTAAACTCTTAAAATAATCGTATGTAATTTTTAAACCTTCGGCACGACTAACTTTTGGCTCCCAGCCCAGAATTTCGCGCGCCTTGGTAATATCTGGTCTACGTTGTTTTGGATCGTCTGTTGGTAAAGGTTTTGATATTAGTTTCTGCTTAGTTCCTGTAAGTTTAATGATTTCTTCGCCAAATTCTTTGATGGTAATTTCATCAGGGTTACCAATGTTTACCGGATAAGGATAGTCGCTTAATAACAAGCGGTAAATACCTTCCACCAAATCATCAACATAACAAAAAGAACGTGTTTGTGAGCCATCACCAAACATGGTTAAATCTTCACCACGTAAAGCTTGACCTATAAATGCAGGCAATACACGTCCATCATTAAGGCGCATACGCGGACCATAAGTATTAAAAATACGTATGATACGAGTTTCTAATCCATGATAGGTATGGTAAGCCATGGTCATGGCTTCTTGAAAACGTTTTGCTTCATCATACACACCACGTGGACCAACAGGATTCACATTTCCCCAATATTCTTCTGGTTGTGGATGCACAGTAGGGTCGCCATAAACTTCACTTGTTGATGCAATTAATACACGGGCTTTTTTAACACGCGCCAATCCTAAACAATTATGAATACCCAACGAACCAACCTTTAATGTTTGAATTGGAATTTTTAAATAATCTATTGGACTTGCAGGCGAAGCAAAATGTAAGATGTAATCTATTTTACCAGGAACGTGAATAAACTTGCTTACATCGTGGTGGTAAAACTCAAACTCTTTGAGCTTAAATAAATGTTCGATATTTTTTAAATCACCCGTAATTAGGTTGTCCATGCCCACTACATCATACCCTTCTTTTATAAATCTATCACACAAATGCGAGCCTAAAAATCCGGCTGCACCTGTAATTAAAACGCGTTTTTTTGTAGTCATGTTTTGTTGTTTATAGTTCACTGTTCGCGGTTTCGGATTCGTTACATCCACCTCTTATCCTCTTTTGAAGGAGGACGGTTAATTTATTTCGGTTGGTGATTTTTTTCCAACTTCCAGCCTCTATTTTTTATTAATTCCAATGCAGTAATATTCAAAACCTAATTCTTTCATTTCATCTTGTTCATAAATGTTACGTCCGTCAAAAATGGTTTTTTGTTTAAGCAATTTACCAATTACGTTAAAGTTTGGTGAGCGAAACTCCGGCCATTCTGTTGCGATTAATAGTGCATCGGCATCAATTAAGGTGTCGTAAGGGTCTTTGCAATAGCTGATGGTTTCACCCAATGTTTTTTGTGCTTCATGCATAGCAACGGGGTCATATGCAATTACCTTAGCACCTGCAGCTAATAGTTTTTCAATAATAACTAACGAGGGAGCTTCACGCATATCATCTGTTTTAGGCTTAAATGATAAGCCCCAAAGCGCAAATGTTTTTCCCTTTAATTGCCCATCAAAATGGTTAGATATTTTATTAAATAACACCAATTTTTGGTCATCGTTAACATCTTCTACCGCTTGTAAAATACGTAAATCATGGCCATATTCTTTTGCTGTTTTTACCAAAGCTTTTACATCTTTAGGAAAACAAGATCCACCATAACCAATACCAGGGTAAATAAACTTATTACCAATGCGAGGGTCGCTGCCAATACCTTTGCGCACCCAGTTTACATCTGCACCAACCAATTCACATAAATTGGCAATATCATTCATAAAACTAATTTTTGTGGCAAGCATTGCATTGGCTGCATACTTGGTCATTTCGGCACTGGCTATATCCATAAAAATTATGGGATGACCATTTAGTAAAAACGGTTTGTACAGCTTACGCATAATGTCTTCAGCCTTTTTACTTTCTATACCCACCACAATTCTATCAGGCTTCAAGAAATCATCAACAGCAGCTCCTTCTTTTAAAAATTCAGGGTTACTGGCAACATCGAACGTAATGTTAACACCACGTTTATCTAAAGCTGCTTGTACTTCTGCTTTTACCTTGTGCGATGTGCCAACAGGAACAGTACTCTTGGTAACCACCACACCATATTCGTTCATGTGTTGACCAATCTCATTAGCAACACCTAATACATATTTTAAATCGGCACTGCCATCTTCGCCTGGGGGTGTTCCAACAGCAATAAAGGCCACATCGGCATCTTTAATGCTCTCGCTTAGGTTGGTGCTAAATTTCAACCTTCCGGCTTCCGTATTTCGCGACACTAACTCTTCTAAGCCAGGTTCATATATTGGTAAAATTCCATTTTTTAAATTTTCAATTTTATTTTTGTCTATATCAACACAAATTACGTTGATACCCACTTCGGCAAAACAAGTTCCGGTTACTAAGCCTACATATCCAGTTCCTACAACTACTATTTTCATTTTATTTTTTAGATGCTGATTGTTGTTTACAAAATTCGTTGATGTGACCAATAATAAATTCTATTTGGTCGAAAGTTACCTCAGGACTCATTGGTAGAGAAATAACTTTACCGCAAAGGCTTTCGGTTACGGGTAAAGAGCCCAAGGGATAATTTTCAGATTGATAAGCTTTTTGCAGATGCAATGGAATAGGGTAGTAAACCATTGAAGGTATTTGTTTTTCTGCAAGATATTCGCGCAATTCGTCACGGTTAATACCTTTACATTTTAGGGTGTATTGATGAAAAACATGGGTTGATTTTTTTACCCGAGTTGGTATTTCAAAGTTTGGATGGTTGGCAAATGCTTCATCATACTTTTTTGCCACATTATTACGTGCATTTTCACAAGCTGTTAATGTTTGTAGTTTAACATTAAGTATGGCGGCTTGTATGGTGTCTAATCTTGAGTTAACGCCTACGTCATCGTGATGGTATTGTATACTTTGTCCATGGTTGGCAATCATTTTAATGCGTTTTTCAAGCAATTCATTACGCGTAAACATTGCACCACCATCTCCCATACAACCTAAGTTTTTTGAAGGAAAAAAGGAAGTACAACCAATATCGCCAATTGTACCTGCATGTAAAACATTGCCGTTTTGGAAAGTATATTTAGCACCAATTGCCTGCGCTGTATCTTCGATCACAAATAAATTATGCTTTTTGGCAAGATGCATTATTGTCTCCATGTCTGCACATTGGCCAAACAAATGAACAGGCACTATGGCCTTTGTTTTTGAGGTTATGGCCTTTTCTATTTGCGAAACATCTATTAGAAAATCATCATTATTTACATCAACTAAAACAGGGGTTAACCCTAAGAGTTTTATTACTTCGGCCGTTGCAACGTATGTAAATGCAGGTAATATTACCTCATCCCCAAGTTTTAAATTCAATGCCATCATTGCAATTTGAAGAGCATCTGTTCCATTAGCACAGGGTACTACATATGGTACATCTAAGTATTTGGCTAGGTTATGTTTAAATTCTGCCACCTCAGGGCCATTGATATACCTAGCAGATTGAATTACGCGCGCAATGGCCTCATCCAACTGGTGTTGTATTTTTTGGTGTTGCTGCTGTAAATCAACCATTTGTATAGGTCTCATGTTGTATGCAATTTGTTACTTAGGTAACAAATATAATTAATGATGCAGGCAAACAAAGATTTCTGTTATTTTTGGACCAAGATTTATTTAATTATGCGAAAAACCATCTTGCTTATTTTTATTGTTTTGGGGTCACTTCAAGTTATTGCCCAAAAGAAAATTTGGGTAGGCAAAAGCAGCAAAATATTTAACTTTCAGTTTCACTATACACATATTACCCCTGGTGGCGATTTTGCGAGTAGGTTTAATGAGTTTAACTCTATGGGTGCAGGTTTTTTATTTAAAAACACACATAATATGTTATTTGGTGCCGATGGTAGTTATCATTTTGGCAATAATCTTAAACCATCAAACATGCTTAATAATTTAACCAACAGTGTTGGTGCTATTAATACCAATTCAGGTACACCTGCTTTGGTTAGTATGGGAATGCGTGGATTTAGTGTGTTGGGTAAGCTTGGATATTTGATTCCATTAAGTAGTAAAAACAGAAATACAGGGATAAAAATCATGTTTGGCGGTGGTTTGGTAATGCATAAAGTCAATATCAATATCACTCAAAATAATGTACCTAGTTTAACTGAAGATAGGGTAGCGGGATATGATAGGTATAGCAGTGGTTGGGCATTGAGCCAGTTTATTGGATACCAGCATCACAGTGTTAATAGGTATACTAATTTTTATGTTGGTGCGGAGTTGATGCAGGCATACACTTACAATAGACGTAAATTTAATTATGATGAGATGCAATACGATTTAAAAATGCACAATGATTTTTATTATGGTGTTCGTTTTGCATGGATGATTCCTGTATACATGCGAACAAAAGCGGGTAGTGACGAGTTTATTTTTGAGTAATGATTTACGATTTAGCAATATTCTTGTACGGACTTGCAATTAGTGCAGCCTCTTTTTTTCAAAAAAAAGCAACGCTGCTAAAACTTGGACGTAAAAATACTTTAAAGCAACTTGCTAATTTTAATCGTGATCCATTAAAAAAATTAGCATGGTTTCATTGCGCTTCATTAGGCGAGTTTGAGCAAGCAAGGCCGTTAATTGAAAAACTTAAAGCGCAACAAAACATACAAATTGCTGTTAGTTTTTTTTCTCCATCGGGTTATGAGATTCGTAAAAATTATGAGTTGGCCGATGTAGTATTTTACTTACCAGCCGATACGCCTAAAAATGCTGATTTTGTATTAGGAGCGATAAAACCCGATGTGGTGTTTTTTGTTAAGTACGAAATATGGCTACACTATATTAAAGCAATTAAACATCGAAGTATTCCCCTTTATTTAATATCAGCAACTTTTCGTTCAGCTCAAATTTATTTTAGATGGTATGGCGCTGCCTTTAAAAGTGCTTTAAAAAGTTTCGATTTAATATTTACGCAAGACCATACATCAACCCATATTTTGCAAAGAAATGGCATTGATAATGTGCTTATGAGTAACGATACTCGTTACGACAGGGTTTACGAAACATGCCAAAATCCTAAGCCGTTGCCTATTGTAGAAGCATTTAAACAGCAACAACGGTTATTGGTTGTAGGAAGTAGTTATGCTCATGAAGAAAAGTTAGTAGCACGATATTTAGAAGTCAATAAAAATGTAAAAATTATTATTGCTCCTCACGAAATTTCGGATGAGCGAATCGCTGAAGTGGAGGTAATATTCAAAAAATTTACGGCTATAAAATACTCGTTAGCTGATGAATTTTCTGTGCGAGATAAACAAATTCTTATTATTGATAATATTGGATTACTATCATCCATTTATCAGTATGGTGATATAGCTTTAGTTGGCGGTGGTTTCGGTAAAAAAGGTATACATAACACATTAGAGGCAGCTACCTTTGGCATGCCTATTTTTATTGGACCGAATAACCATGACAAGTTTCCTGAAGTAAATATTTTGCACGGGGCAGGCGTTTTATTTTATATTTCATCTCAAGAAGAGCTAGATAATAAAATATTGTCATTTATAAACAATGCCAATTTACTTTATGATGTAAAACGAAATAGCATTTTGGTAATGTCATCGCATCGCGGAGCAACAAATTTAATTCTTAGTAAAGTACAAATTTAGTTTTAATGTTACTTGCCTAATAAACTGCCTAACCCTGGAAGTCCGCCCATTAAGTTTTTCATTTCATTTGCCGAAACCATTTCTGATTTGTTGATGGCATCTTCAATGGCGATACACAAATAATCCTGCAATTCAAATTTGCGTTCTGGCAGCACTAAATAAGTTTCAATGTGTACATTTTTTACTTTTTTATTGCCATCCATTGTTATGGTAACATCGCCTGATGCTGCTTGACCTTGAACGGTAACACCAGATAAACGATGCTTAATTTCTTCTACTTTTTTTTGTGCTTCTGCTAATTTTCCGAACATAATTGATTTGTGTTTGTTAGTATTGGCAAGATACTATTTTGGTACATGGCCAAACAAGTGCTTGCGGGTATATTTTATAGCTTGTTTTTAAAGATTTGATTGATAGTTTATTGGCTTGTTTTATAAAAGGCAAGCAAACTTAAATCATCCTTTGAATAGTGCTTAAATTGGTTAAATTCGCCCAACTTTTCAAGAAAAAAATTAATAAAACCTGATATGCAAATCTCAAGCAACTATCGTGACGAATTTGTAAAACGTCACATCTCACCGATGGAAAATGATACTGAGGCTATGCTAAAAACAATTGGTGTAGCAACTATCGATCAATTAATTGATGAAACTATTCCATCACACATACGCCTAAAAGATCGAATGAAATTACCTGAAGCAATGGGCGAAATGGAATTATTAGCCATGCTTAAGGAAATTTCAGAAAAGAATATCATCAACAAAAACTTTATTGGTACTGGTTATTATGGTACTCACACACCAAATGTGGTGCTAAGAAATATATTTGAAAATCCTGGATGGTATACAGCTTATACGCCTTATCAAGCAGAAATTGCTCAGGGTCGTTTAGAGGCATTACTAAATTACCAAACCATGATTGTTGATCTAACCGGGATGGAAATTGCAAACGCAAGTTTGTTAGATGAAAGTACGGCAGCTGCTGAAGCGATGCATATGCTGCACGCTGAAAGTAAAAACGATAAAGCAACGAAGTTTTTTGTTTCTGAATTGTGCTTTCCGCAAACCATTGATGTGTTAAAGACACGTACCGAACCTATAGGTGTTGAGTTGGTAATTGGTAACCATGATACCATCACGTTTGATGAAACTTATTTTGGTGCATTAATTCAATACCCAGCTGGCAATGGCGAGGTGTTTGATTACAGTTCATTTATGGCTAAAGCTATTGCTATGGGCGTAAAGGTAGCTGTTGCTGCAGATTTATTAAGTTTAACTTTATTAACCCCTCCAGGCGAGTGGGGGGCTGATGTGGTATTAGGTTCTGCACAACGTTTTGGTGTGCCAATGGGTTACGGTGGACCGCACGCAGGTTACTTTGCAACTAAAGACGCCTACAAGAGACAAATGCCAGGTCGTTTAATTGGTGTGTCGATTGATGCTCAAGGTAACAAAGCCTTGCGTATGGCTTTGCAAACGCGCGAGCAACATATTAAACGCGAAAAAGCAACATCAAATATTTGTACTGCACAAGTATTACTTTCAATAATGGCCAGCATGTATGGTGTTTACCATGGCCCTAAAGGATTAAAAGGAATTGCATCACGAGTACACGGATTAACAGCACAGTTAGGTAATGTATTAAACGAGGTTGGTTTCAAACAAAAAAACAATCACTTTTTTGATACTTTGTTGGTTGAAGTGCCAAGTGCAGATAAAGCGGTTACTGATTGCGAAACTAAATCGATTAATATTCGTAAAGTAGATGATAAACACATTGGTATATCATTAGATGAAACGCACACAATAACTGATGTAAATGCATTGATATCTGCATTAACAGGAAAAGAATCACATTTAAAGGCTCACGATACAACTGGTGTTCATACCCCTGCTAACTATACACGTGTAAGCGATTTTATGACACATGAGGTATTTAATTCATACCACAGTGAGCATGAAATGCTGCGTTACATCAAATTGTTAGAATCAAAAGATTTATCGCTTTGCCATAGTATGATTGCATTAGGATCATGTACCATGAAACTTAACGCTACAGCCGAAATGATTCCGGTTACCATGCCTGGATTTGGAGCTATGCATCCATTTGTGCCTCGCAACCAAGCCACTGGTTATACTCAAATATTTAACGAGCTAACTGATTACTTAAAAGAAGTAACTGGTTTTGCGGGTATGAGTTTGCAACCCAACTCAGGTGCATCAGGTGAGTACGCAGGTTTAATGGTGATACGCGAGTACTTAAAATCAATAGGTCAAGGACACCGTAATATTGCTTTAATTCCTTCATCGGCACATGGTACTAACCCAGCAAGTGCTGCTATGGCAGGAATGAAGGTTGTTGTTACTAAAACATTAGATAATGGTTATGTTGATATCGATGATTTGCGTGAAAAAGCAGAATTATACAAAGACAATTTAGCTTGTTTAATGGTTACTTATCCAAGTACTTATGGTGTATTTGAAGAACGTATTACTGAAGTTTGTGATTTAATTCATCAAAATGGAGGACAGGTTTATATGGACGGGGCTAACATGAATGCACAAGTTGGACTAACAAGCCCAGCAAATATAGGTGCCGATGTTTGCCACTTAAACTTACATAAAACATTCTGCATTCCTCATGGTGGTGGTGGGCCAGGTATGGGCCCAATTGGTGTAGCAGCTCATTTGGTTCCTTTTTTACCAGGGCATGCAGTAGTTGATATGCAAGTTGGACATCACGCCATGACCGCAGTAAGTGCTGCACCTTGGGGTAGTGCATCAATATTGTTAATCTCTTATGCATACATCCGTTTAATGGGTACACAAGGATTAGAAGATGCAACTAAATATGCAATTTTAAATGCTAACTACATTAAAGCACGTTTAGAGAAGCATTATGAGATTTTGTACACAGGTAGTAACGGTCGTTGTGCACATGAAATGATTTTAGATACACGTGTATTTAAGGGAGCAAGCGGAATAGAGGCAGAAGACATTGCTAAGCGTTTAATTGATTATGGTTTCCATGCACCTACTATGAGTTTTCCTGTTGCAGGTACCATTATGGTTGAGCCAACAGAAAGTGAACCTAAATCAGAGTTAGATCGTTTTTGTGATGCAATGATTGCCATTAAGCAAGAAGTAGAGGCTATTATTACTGGTGAAGCTGACAAGACAGATAATCCTTTAAAAAATGCGCCACACACGGCACATGTTGTAACCGCTGATGAATGGAATCATAAGTACAGCCGTCAACTAGCTGCTTATCCTTTACCATATGTAAAAGCCGCTAAGTTTTGGCCAACAGTTGGGCGTGTAAATAACACCCACGGAGATAGAAACTTAATTTGTGCTTGTATTCCTACTGAGGCATACGCATAATAAAAAAGGTTTAATTATTAAACGTAAAAGTGGAATCCAATTAAGGATTCCACTTTTTTTATTAAAAATGATAATTTGCCAAATCTTATTTCCTGTACAGAATTTAATGAAGTATGATTATTCATCGTAATGTTTTACAGTAGAGTTTCTACGATTAAATTTAAAATGATGTTTCAGGAACTAGGTCATAAAACATTGTATTTGCTTTGATACAGCCTTCGGTTATCTTAACTATGTGCTAAATTAATTCTTACCTATTAGGGTAAAAATAATTGATGAATTCATCGTTTAGGTTTATAAATGAAAATAATAATTGCCAATGATAAGTCCCCTAATTTTCTGGCCTACCAATCATCTTATTTTCTTCAAGTAGTTTTTGTTGTTCTGTAATTAATGATTTGCGTTCTTCGTCTGTTAATTTTCTAGAGGTTTGTTGAAAGTTGTTTAAGTCAGGCTGACCACCATCAACCCAGGCGGTATACCAAATGCTACCAACGGTTAAAACCGATGCTCGTATTCTTCTTTCTACCTGGTTATCTAACATATTGTGGTAAGCTTCACTATACTCTTTCGAATAAACTTTTATCATGGCTTGGCCACGTTGCTCGTTACTGTATTTTCTATCACTGCCGAAAGTAGTATTGAGTTTTCTCTCAAAATCAAGTACACTGTCTTTTGCTGCATAACTTCCTTCGCTTGCAGCCCAAGCGGCCATTTGAACGTTATCAATGTACTTGGCACGTCCAACAAAAAAATCATACTTATCACTAAATAATTCAGGCAGGCGACTTTCCCAAAATCCATGTATACCGTATTGGTTGGTCTTTTGGCCGTTATAATTTTCTGTAGAGTGCAAAGGCACATGCGCATCACCAATATAATGACCTATATCAGCCGATATTTTTAAAATACGATCAACATCTTTTGCTTTAAATGCCTCGGTTAATTTATATTTCATCAAGCTAATATGCCAAGGCACAATGCCGTAAGCTTTTAAAGTGTCTTCGGTGTATTTGGCAACCGCATCTTTCCAATATTTAGGAACAGTATCTATGGGTGTAATTGCCTCGTAGTAATCCAAATCAATGTAGTGTCGGCAAGCTTCCTCGGGGTCGCTGTATCTTCGCATGTCTGCATCTACCGCATGTTCGGTGATGTATTCAATATTGGTTTTATAAAATAACAATAACGATTCGGGTAATGTAAATACGGCTAATCGATTGATCATTTTATGGGCGAAAAACCCCCAACTAAATACAGGAATTACCACACAGCAAGCCACTAAAATTAATATTGATTTTCTGATCACTGGTTAGTTATTTATTCTATTATTCGTTCTCGCGGTTTACTGTATTAATACTAAATGCTGGTACACAGCAACTCCAATATTCGCATGGCTCACTGAATGGATTTGAATAACGCACGCGTGTACCTTTTTGTATTAAAATGGTTTGTCCGGCTTCTAGTATTACTTCATCACCATCTATTTCAAACATTTTTTTACCCTTAATTACAATCGTTACTTCATCAAACATGGGAGTTTGGTATGGTTCACTCCAATTGGCAGGAGCAATCATGTGGGCAATACTAAAATTTTTTTCACCACTGCTTGCTAATCCGTAATGTTCTTCAATTAATTTTCCATCTGTAGTTGGCACTACAAATGGATTGTTTTGTTTGATGTATGGCATATTTTGATTGCTATCTATTTTACTTTTTTTCGCCTATTTTTTTCGTAATCTTCAAAAACAAAATCGCCTAGCCCATTTAGACTGCTATAGAATGCTTTACCATTATTGGTTTGCGTAAATTCTTGCACAAACTGCTGCAGGTATGGGTCACTAGCAATCATAAATGTAGTAATGCTTATACCTAACCTTCGGCATTGCGCGGCTTGGTTTAATGTTTTGTTTATTATTTTCCTGTCTAAACCAAAACTGTTTTTATAATATCCTGCACCTTCTTTTAGGCAAGTTGGTTTGCCATCAGTAATCATAAAAATTTGTTTGTTTGGGTTTTTTCGTCTTCTTAGTAAATCCATAGCTAACTCAAGCCCAGCATATGTATTGGTATGATAAGGACCTACTTGTAAATAAGGCAAGTCTTTTACTTCAATTGGCCATGCATCATTACCAAATACAATTATGTCTAAGGTATCTTTTGGATAACGGGTTTTAATTAATTCAGCTAAAGCCATTGCTACTTTTTTAGCTGGTGTAATTCTGTCCTCTCCGTACAAAATCATGCTGTGGCTGATATCAATCATCAACACTGTGCTGGCCTGGCTTTTGTGGTCTTTTTCTCTTACTTCTAAGTCATTTTCAGTAAGTTGAAAAGAGTCAATCCCATGATTGATTTGAGCATTTTGGATACTCGTGGTAACATCAATTTGATCGGGTAAATCACCAAAAGTAAATTTTCTAGTATCGGCAGTTGCTTCATCACCCAAACCGTTTTTAGTTGATTGGTGATTGCCTTTTGGTGTTTTTTTTAGCTTACCAAATATTTCGTTTAATGCGTTTTTTCTGATGCTTTGATTGGTTTTTGATGTCGGAACAGTCATGCCGTCCTGCGGATCGTCTTTAATGTAACCTTTGTTTTTAAGGTCTTCTATAAAATTACCCATACCATACGAGTTATCAGTAATTTTATACTTTTTATCCAACTCATTCATCCAATCTAGTGTTTCGGCAACATCACCATTGGTGTATTGCATCAGTTGTAAAAACAACTTTAGCAATTCGTCAAATTTACTGCCTTGCGGTTCAGGAGTGTACTTATGAAAAATGTGACCTAGCATAGTGTAAAATTAAGTATTCTGTTTCATAATTAACAATAAATAGTACCAATTGATTTAGTGTGCTAAATGTTTACAAAAAATACACGCTAAAATTATTACTTGGTGTTATGTTTGTCACCGCTTTAAAATTATGTTCAGACTATTATTTATTTTATCGGCCATGTTAATTGGCCAAAGTAGCTTTGCCCAGAAAAAGATGTGCATTGCATTTTACAATCAAGAAAATTTGTTTGATACCATTGATGATCCAAATAAAAACGACAACGAATTTTTACCATCAGCTAAAAAAGTTTGGAATACAGAGAAGTACATCAATAAAATTGATCACATGGCCAAAGTTATTTCGAGCATGAATGAACAACAAGCACCCGATATTATTGGAATGTGTGAAGTTGAGAATGACGCTGTTTTAAAAGATATTGCAGCCGAAAAACAACTTAAAAAAGCTAATTATCAGACGGTACATATAGAAGGACCTGACGAACGTAGTATAGACAATGGTCTATTATTCAAAGCTTCATTATTTAAACTAATTCATTCAAAAGCCTTATCGGTGCACTTACCAAATACCAAAACCCGCGATATTTTATTGGTGCGTTTAGAGGCCAAAAATAAATCTCAATTAGTGGTGCTAGTTAATCACTTTCCATCACGAATTGGTGGAGAAGAAGCCAGCGAATCGAAACGTATTGCTGCAGCCCAAGTTTTAAGAGGTATTTGTGATAGTTTATATAATATCAACCCACAAGAAAATATTGTTATTATGGGTGATTTTAATGATGAACCAACCAACCGTAGCATGGATAGTGTATTGCGTGCAAGGGCAAACGAATACGATTTAAATAATGGTAATTTATTTAATGCCATGTATGAGTTAAAGCAAAACAATGAAGGCTCTCATTATTATAAAGGTCATTTTAGTATGTTAGACCAAATTATACTAAGCAGCAGCATGACCAATTGTACTGGAGCAATTTGTTACGATAAAAGTTCGGCAAATATTTATAAACAACCTTGGATGGTAGAGGCCGAAGGCAAATATAAAGGAGCCCCTTTACGCACATTTATTGGCGAAAAATACACAAACGGATTTAGCGATCATTTACCAGTTTACATTATGGTTACGTTGAAAAAGAAATAAAAACAGGATAAAATTAATAAGCGGGGAAGGAGCAACATGTTCTTTCCCCGTTTTTGTGATAGGGAGTTTTTATTATCTAGCCTACATCTTTGGTGTTTTGGGGTATTTAAAACAAACCTACAAGATGCTTAATAGATATTTAATTAACCATCAATTTCGCCTTTCGCTTGTTAGAACCAAGAGATTTTGAAAGGATTATTATGAGGCTAAGCTTGAATCAACCTTTGCTTTAGGATAATAACAGGCAATGCCAGTGACGGTTGAATGATGTAAAAAAAAAGCCCCGCAAATTGCGAGGCTTTTAACATGTTTTAATACCTGTTTAAATGTGCATTCTGGTTTTCTTAAACATCAATTGATCTTGCGACTCTACGTGTTCAGGATCAGGAACACAGCAATCAACTGGGCATACAGCAGCACATTGTGGTTCTTCATGGAAACCTACACACTCGGTACATTTACCTGTTACAATAAAGTATGTATCGTCCGATTTTGGAGCAAAGCGTTTAGTTGCATCAATCGTTTCACCATCAACTTCAATTGTTCCGGTTAACGTATTTCCATCTGACCAAGCCCATTCAGCACCACTTTCGTAAATTGCATTATTAGGACATTCAGGTTCGCATGCACCGCAGTTGATGCATTCGTCAGTAATCATTATTGCCATAAGTCTTCTTTATTTTCTGTTGTTATAACAAATGCAAAATAAGTTTTGTTGCTTTGCATTAAAAAATATAATTGTTCTAAATAACGATGAATTTTCAACACACCATACAAATACTGTCCCAATTGGGTGCCTTTTTTAAACAAGAAGCTGCCACAGATAATCCCGTTTTTATTCGTGCATACCAACAAAACCCTTGGTTTACAAACGAGTATGTGAAGAAAGCACTTGGCGCTTGGAGTAGCGAACTAACTAACGAAAAATTAAATAATTGGCTAATGAATTATCAAAATACCCCACAACCTCAATCCCAAAAAGTGGTGGTAATAATGGCGGGTAACATCCCATTGGTTGGTTTACATGATTTATTGTCGGTTCTGTTATGCGGCCACAAGGCAATTGTTAAACTATCTAGCGATGACACAGTGCTAATGAAATGGGTCATTGAAAACTTAGTTCGATTGGCTCCTGAATTAAGCACACAAATAGAAATTACTGAAGAACGCTTGCCAAAAGATTTTGATGCTGTAATAGCAACGGGTAGTAATAATACCAATCGTTATTTTGAATATTATTTTAAAAATAAATCCTCGTTATTTCGCAAAGCACGAACAAGCGTGGCTGTTTTAACAGGAAATGAAACGCTAGATGATTTGCATAAATTAGGCGAAGATATTTTTACCTATTTTGGTTTGGGGTGCCGCAATGTGTCAAAAATTTATCTGCCAGAAGGTTACAATATCGCTACATTTTATGAAGGTATAGAAGACTTTTTTGATCACATTAATCATAATAAATATGCCAATAATTACACCTACCACAAGGCTATTTTATTGATGAATTTAAACAAGCATTTTGATAATAATTTTTTATTGTTGAAGGAGGATAGCGCAATTGCTTCTCCACTTGGAGTAATGTTTTATGAGCACTATTCCGACATTAATGAATTGGCGCAAACACTCGAATTACAAAAAGAAAACATACAATGTGTGGTGAGTAAAGGCTCTATTAACAATAGTATACCCTTAGGTAGAGCACAACAACCTGAACTAACCGATTATGCCGATGGCGTAGACACTGTTAAGTTTTTAATGGAGTTGTAGTGTTTTATTTTTTACAACACCTTTTATTTCAGCACGGTTTTCTCTTTACTTTTGTTTGTAAAAGAGATGCATAAAAACAAAATGAGGTAAACTGATACACGCGAGGAAGACGAAAAATGATGGAAGTATTGTTTTAACTTGATTGGGTTCGCGAATATTTAATAATACACAAGTGATTAAAATTACAAATGCACCTAATGTGTGTGGCAGAGCCTTTTTATAAAGGCCTAATGAATTTGTTTTTAGTTGCTGCTGTAAATGGGACCACGCATTTAAACTGTGTTGGCAAATAAAATACATAGAGAATGCAATCAATAGATTAGTAAACGCTCCAACTATAAGCAGTGTTACAAGGGCATAAGTGCTTGATTTATTGATGCTAATTGCTAGTATTAATAAATAAAAAATGGCCAATATAGCAGTTGGAATTGCATATTTAATTATAAGGTCCTCATACAAATTAATAAATTCCAATCCCTTAATATTTATAATAATATCTATTGATTCGTGGACATGCGTGAATATAATAAACATTAGAATAGAAGCCCCTAACATCAATGCCTTTAAATATGTTGATATGGCTATAACTGTTAAATTTATTTCTTGAAGTTCTGATTCTCCAAAATGAAAAGATGAATAAATAATAAAAATTAGAAGTGATAAGGAAGGAAAGAATTGCCAAAAAAAGTAGTAAATAATTATTGTTATTACATACTTCACTATAAATATTGAGAGAGATTTCTTGTTGTTTGATATGGTTAAATGATCCAATGCACCATGCGGAATTCCAACCCAAAGCATTCCCAATGTAATGCATAAATAACTGTAATAAAGCGCTATGGTTGGGTTGTATTGTATTATGATGAAGTATACCAGTAATGTTAAGGCGGTAATCAAATACCTTGTGGAATTGTGTTTCAACGCATACACCAGCAACGATTTAAGGAATGGGGCCAATGGCAGCGATTTAAATATTTTAACCTCTTGAATTAGTGATGTTTGTTCATCGAGGAACAAAAAGATGGTCTTTACATTTTGGGCTAAAAAAAGTTTGGTGAATATTCTTTTGCCTTCCTTAGGCCAATAAAGTAATATAATAAGCAGTAATGTGTCGTAAAACCTGAATCGCTTCTTTACCTTAAGTGAAAAGGTATTTATATCCTTACCGTTGGAATTGATGATTTCTTTTTTTACCATCTCGGCAAAGCGAAACATGTTTTTAAATCCATAACCCGTACTAGGTTTAATTAAATTAGCGTTGGTTCCAGTTTTTAAAATACCGCTGTATATGGCGGGTTGATGCAAGTGAGTAGTCATCGGGATACAACCTATTTCTTCATCTATAATTTCATAGTTCCCAACATTGCTTTGAAGTGCTTCGGTCAAGACTGCTTTAGCATAATCAATTTCTATTTTTTCTGCACCAAAACGGGTTAATTCAACTAATGCTTCATTACAAGAATAAGGTAGTGTATAAATAAATTGTGTGAAGTTGTTTTGGTCTACATTGAAGTTCATCATTTCAAATGTGTTTTCTTGAAATAAATCTTGATCACATTTTATTCTGACTCCATAAAATGATTGGTGTAGGTGAATAACGTTATTGTTCGGAGTATCGTTTTTGGATGGTGCGCTATCAAAAAGATGATATGTGCAGAAATTACCATGAGAGGTTTTTATCGTATAAATGTCTTTGTTTACGGATATTTCGTTTGTGGAGTAATTGAAAACGGGAATATTTGCGTTTAATAACTTATCACGTACATAATTGTACAAATCAATACTTCTTATTAAATAATATGGTTGATCGGATATGTTTTGTTTTTGACCACCGTTTATAACAACATTATTATAATTACGGTTGATGATTGGTTTAAGATCAATTACTATTGGATCATTTGGATGTGCCCAAAAACAATACGTTTTATCATTTATGCTTTTGTGTGATGGTTCTATTATGGCAATTTTTTTATTCTGAAAAAGTTCGTCTTTTAAGAGTGACAAAATAATAAGGCTATTACTTGCTCCAAGTCCTGAGAATATGTAATCATAAACAAGTTCTTCGTTATTAAATTGACTTGAGAATTCCATACGCTTTAAATGATTGCTAATCTTGATAAAAAAAAAGAGGACATTCAGTAAACTGAAGAGTCCTCTTTTTAAATGATAATGTAAAATTTAGTCTTCGCTTCTGCTTAAAGCATAAATAACTAAACCAAAACCAATTTTGTTTATAGCATCTGCTATATTGTATACAATATCCATTGCATGCAATGCTGCTGCTTTATCTTGTACTAATTTCATTCCAAATAAACCACCTTCTGTACCTAAAATGTATCCAAGTGGGTAAATTGCCCAACCAACTAAAACGAACCAACCTAAAATACGGGTTGCTTTAGCAACTTGTGGACCTGCAGTTTGCGATAAACTTGCTACTTCTCCAAACCATACTAAGTATGCAATGTAGAAATAAGCTGCTCCTGAAATAACTCCCCAAAGTACACTTTGAGTTGGGTCTAATACTTCACCAATGTAACCAGTAACTAGCATCACTAAAGAAGCAAATATTAATTTCCAAAGTAAACCGATTTTAGCACCTGCTTTTTTGGTAATTAAATAAAATTCAACACACATCAACGGCACTGTTAAAATCCAATCTACATATCTAAAGAATGTAGGTGAATCACCTGTTTCTAAGTTGTAACCTCTCATGTAGTAGTAGTGTACTGCTGCAATGAATGTGATTAGACCAGAAACTAATACTGACGTTCTCCATTTTTGAGACGTGTTACTTAACTCGAAAAAGAAAAATACTGAGGCAGCCATCATGGCCATTGTTCCGATAAAAAACGTAAAAGCTACGTAATTATCACTAGCAATTTTTAAATGTTCCATTTTAAAACAATTAGTTGTAACCTACTCGTATGGCTTTTCGGATTACGCCCCGTTTTTTAGAGTGGTTTCTGGACTCCACAATGCTAAATTAACAAAAGGTTTCATATATGGTTTTCAAGAAGTTAAAACGAACCGCTGATTTTTATTTGAAAACCATAACTTTTTAAAATAAGTATTTTAACCTCATAACCATATTTTACTTGCTAATTAGTTTTTTTTTATAGTATAAAAACTACAATATGACGTGCAATAAAAGTTTTATAAAATAAATTAAAAATGACACTAATTATTTGTCATATCCTTGGAAATTTATTGAATACACAATCCAATTTTTAAATAAACGGTTTTACCGAGCATCAATTTGGTTATTTTTAACGTTTACTTATTTTACTTTTTTATGCTTTGGGCGTTTTAAATACTCACGTTTAAGACTTGTTAACTTTTCAAATAAAAAAAAATCCATTATTTACCTTATTGATAAATAATGGATTGTGTTATCGTTAGCCTGATGATTTAAAACTTCACGAATTTTTTCGTGTACGTGTTTCCACTTTCGGTGGTTAATAAAATGGTGTAAATACCTTTTGATAAAAATTGAATGTTAAGTTGATTGCCAATCAAATCTGAATTATTAATTACTTGCAAACCATTAATGTTAAACACAGTAACCTTGTTGTTAGCACTATGGTGAGCAGTTGCTATGTTGATTATATCAATTGCTGGATTTGGGTAAACAGAAATGAAATCAGTTCTTAAATTAGTTGTTAATCCTACAAATCCTTGTTTATAAAGGCGTAACCTGGTTAAGTATGTTTTATCTCCATCTTTATGTCCCTCAAAATTAGAATTAAATGCTCCATAAAATATAACCTCGTTAACATCATTAGGCGCAACCCAGTCAAAAGTCCAACTTAAAGAGTCCACTCCATCAACCCCAGCAGCACGGTAGGTCGCGTATTTATCATTACCAACCAATTTTGTCTTTGTCGTGTCCGTAATTAATAGGGTGCCTAGTAAATCGCCATTAATAGCTTGTGGTGAAATTGAGAATCCAAAACGAGTTCCTCCAATTTCTGTATTTGTAGCTTTAATCGTGTATCGTTGGCCAGGAATAAATCCTGTTTGTGGAACAGTTGATGTAATCCAACCCTCCACATCAGTGGCAGTTCCACCATGACAAACCGTGCAGTTTTTTAAGCTATCTCCTGGAGAGCCGGTATAGCCAGGTTCTGTTCCATCTCGTTTGCCAAACTTTATTCCTGTAAACGAGCCTAAAACCACATAAACTAATGCGCCTGCAAATATATAAGGTATTATTTTTTTCATAATGAGTATTTATTTTAATCCAAATGTAATTTTTTTATACCAAGATTATTGTTCGGTGTATTGATTATTAAATCTTTAATTAGTTTTTGCGACTTTTCTTGTTGATGAAAATATTAAACATTTTTTTTGTTTTTAGGGATTCAATTCGCAACTCCGTGTTACTGATTTTTGGGGTTGCACAGTTTTATTTTAAAAGTATAAATTACAAATATTAGCAACAAAATATAGCTTGGATAGATTATTCTACTATGAAAGTATTATTCGAATTCAATTAGTATCGATCCTTTTTCAACGGCTGTTCTTTCGATAGCATTAATTTTTTTAACCACACCATCACCAGCCGCTTTTATTACATTTTCCATCTTCATGGCTTCCAATACCAATAGCGGATCGCCTTTTTTAATTACATCGCCTAATGCCACACTAATGCGTAAAACGAGTCCTGGCATCGGTGCTTTAATGTTGTTAACCTTATTGGTAGTAAGTTTATCCATGCCCAACTGTTTCAATAAAGCATCAAATTGGTTTTGTAAAGCAACCTGGTAATTATTTCCATTTACCACAATAGTCATGTTTTTGCCTTCTTCTTCTACATTGCCTAACTCAATAGTTAAAGATTGGTTGTTAATGATGGCGTGGTATTTATTTTCACTTATCATGGTCCAATCTGGGGTAACAGCTTCACCATTAAGTGTTATATGATTAGATTTTATGTCAATTTCAAACTGTTGGTTGTCGTTTACTTTGGCCGTAATCATTTTATTTTATTGTTTAAATTTTTATTGTTTAATTGTAACCCATGATTAGCATCAACAAAACATATTTATTGGCTTTTGCGGGTATAGTAGCAATTACTGCATGCAAAGTAAATAAAAACACTTCAGCATCAAACACTCCAACGCAAAAAAGTGCCATTAATACGGTAACCGTAAGGCCAGTAGTTAAAGGACCCTATCGTGAAACTGCAGAACGACATATTGATTTGGAGCACATGAAGCTTGCGGTGAGGTTTAATTATGAAAAACAACATGTGATTGGAAAGGCTATTTTAACCGTTCGTCCATATTTTTATGATTTAAAAACGGTGGAGTTAGATGCTCGTGGTTTTGAAATAAAACAAGTGGCTTTGCTAAATGGTATTGACACGCTTACACTAAAATATAACTATAATGGTGATAAGCTATTGGTGTTTTTGGATAAAACCTTTAACCGCAAACAAAGCTTTAAATTATACATTGATTATGTTGCCATGCCCAATGAGATAAAAGGGTTGAAGGGTATTGCCATTAAAGATGATAAAGGGCTTTATTTTATAAATCCACTAGGTACCGAAAAGGATAAGCCAAGGCAAATTTGGACACAAGGTGAGACACAGTCAAATTCTTGTTGGTTTCCGACTATTGATGCACCTAATGAGAAAATAACACAAGAGTTGGCCATTACTGTTGATGATAAAGACATTACATTAAGTAATGGGGAGTTGATGCTGAGTAAAAACAACCCTGATGGAACAAGAACTGATTTTTGGAAACAAAACAAACCGCATGCCCCTTATTTGGTAATGCTTGCTGTTGGCGAGTTCGCTCAGGTTAAAGATTATTGGCGCGATAGTATAGCCGTTGATTATTATGTAGAACCTGCTTATAAAAAATATGCTAAAATGGTGTTCGGTAATACACCAGAAATGATGGAAGTTTTTAGTAAAAAATTAGGAGTTGATTATCCATGGAATAAATACAGCCAAATTGTGGTGCGCGATTTTGTGAGTGGGGCAATGGAGAATACATCTGCTGTTATTCATTACGATGCGCTTCAACACAATTACCGCGAACATTTGGATAATCCTCACGAAGACATTATTGCGCATGAGTTGTTTCACCATTGGTTTGGAGATTTGGTTACTTGCGAAAGTTGGAGCAATATTCCTTTAAACGAAAGTTTTGCCACTTATGGCGAATACATATGGCAAGAAAATAAGTACAGTTTAATGGAGGCTGATTGCGAGTTTAACAATAACTTAAGAGCATACCTTAATCAAAAAAACAAGCATAAGGTTGAACCTATAAGATACCATTATGGTAGCCGAGATGATATGTTTGATGTGGTGAGTTACCAGAAGGGCAGTTTAATCTTACACATGTTGCGCAAGCATATTGGTGATGAAGCTTTTTTTGAATCATTAAAATTATACCTAACAAAAAATGCCTATAAAACGGTGGAGTTAGCTGATTTACGAATTGCTTTTGAAGAAGTAACTGGTAAAGATTTAAATTGGTTTTTTAACCAATGGTTTTTAAAATCGGGTCACCCCATACTTGATTACAAGTATGAATACAATGATACCAAACAAACCGTAAAATTAACCATTACACAAAAGCAAGACAGTATTTTTGGTGTATATAAATTACCCATTAAAGTAGATCTATATACGAACAATGGTATTAAAAAAGAGAATATAAACTTAGTGGATAAACAACAAACATTTGAGTTTAATACCGACTCTAGAATTAAGTTTGTAAATGTTGATGCTGATAAGGCTTTATTAGCTCTTATTCAAGACAACAAACTTTCTAGCGAGTACAAAGCTGCAATTATGGAAACGCCATTGTTTATGGATAAACGCTATGCTGTGAATGCTTGGTTAGATAATATAGGTGATACCATTACAGCAGTTGATGAAGAGATTGTTAACTACCTATTAAGTCACGAATTCTGGGGAGTGCGAGATATGGGCTTGAGTGCAGTAGAAAAGTTACATCCAACAAATCGTATATTGTTTGATGCAAAACTTGCGGAGTTGGCTGTTAATGACGAAAAATCTTCAACTCGTGCAGAAGCAGTTGCTTTATTGGCTCAAAATAACCCAGCTAAACATTTGACGGTATATCAAAAGTCAATTAATGATTCGGCATACAGTGTTGTGGGTGCGGGATTACAAGCCATAGCAGATGTTGATTCTGTTTTGGTTAAAGAATACATCCGCAATTATACTGGAGTTAATAATGCTAAATTACAGTTAACCATTGCCAGTATTTTAGCCGATTATTCAAATACGGATGAAGTAAGTTATTTTGAAAGTTGGGTAGGTAAATTAGGTTTCCTTCGTTTCGCATTTATGAATCAATATGTTCAGTACTTACAAATGGCAGATAAAGCGGTTCAACAAAAAGCCATTCTAGGTTTAACTAATTTTTATAAATCAACTACCGATAAAGGCATGAAAAACCTAATGCCAACATGGATTAACTACATGCAAGCACCATGGAAAGACAGGCTAGCTAAGTTAGAGGAGCAGAAACAAAAAGCCAAAAAAGACGAAGTCAGATTAAAATTGATAGATGAGCAACTGTTGGATGTAAAGATGATGATAGACGCTTATCAAAGCATCTTAAAATAAAGTATTAATTGGAGTGAGCTGGACAGAGAAAACGGAATTTTTTGTAAAACAAGAACTCCAAAATGCAGAAGGGGGCCATGATTGGTGGCATATTTATAGGGTTTGGCAAAATGCTAAAACCATTTCGCGAGCAGAAAATGTTGATATTTTGGTGGTAGAATTAGCAGCCTTACTGCATGATATTGCGGATTCAAAGTTTTATGGTGGTGATGAAAATATAGGCCCTAATAAAGCACATCAGTTTTTATCAGAAATTGGCGTTCCTCTTGATGTGATTGTGCATGTGGTTAACATCATCAAGCATATGTCTTTTAAACAAACGTTTGGTGAGGCAGGATTTTCATCACAGGAAATGCGTGTGGTGCAAGATGCCGATAGGTTAGACGCAATTGGCGCAATTGGAATTGCACGAACATTTAATTACGGAGGCTTTAAAAATAGATTAATTTTTCATCCAGATATTAAACCCCAAAATTATGCTGATGTAGCATCTTATAAAAATACAACAGCACCTACAATAAATCATTTTTACGAAAAGTTGTTGTTGTTAAAAGATGCGATGCATACTTCAACTGGTAAGCAATTGGCAGAAAACCGACATGCTTTTATGGAGCAATTTTTAGCTCAGTTTTATAAAGAGTGGGAGGGAACTAGTTAACTTTTTTAAGAGCGTAGTTATCTAATTTAAGTAAATTTAAGTACCCTGTTTGGTAGCTGTTATTTTCTTTATATTTTACAAAATTAAAGCGAGTACCCAGTGCAGGTATGTTTTTATCAGCTAATTTATCCATCAACTTTTTGCCATTTTGATTCAAAGCATCAGTAAATAGTAACATTTGGTCGTAACCTTTTATAGCTGCTTCGGTTGGTTCGGTGCTAAAACGTTCGCGGTACTTCACCACAAATTGTTTTACTTCATCACGGGTATAATCTGCATAAAACGGACTAAACACCGATAGGTTAACACGTTGGTATAAGTTATAATCTACATTCTTGAAATCAAACCATTGCATTAATCCATAGGTTGTTAATTTATAAATGGTTGATGTATCGCCCGTGTTGCGAAGGGTGC
Organism: Chitinophaga pinensis; assembly: GCA_943323675.2. Classification (GTDB taxonomy): domain Bacteria; phylum Bacteroidota; class Bacteroidia; order UKL13-3; family UKL13-3; genus UBA6183. The sequence goes on from CALPIR020000002.1 coordinate 27,342, forward strand.
CATTAACTGCACCTTCTTGTGTTGCTGCAACCACTATGTGATTTGCATTTAAATTTGACGTGTATAATTTTAAGTCAAGTGCTGGGTTATATTCCAATACCCTTAATCGCAATTTTTTATTAGCTGCTATGGTTTTAAATGCTTGTCCTAGGCTTTTACCAACTATAGATTTGTCATATACAACAATAATATTTGCAGCGGTGTCTACGCTTAATATTTGTTTTAAAATAATACCTGCGTATACTGGTAAATCAGGGTTTGCTGATATCCAATAAGGATCATCCAATTTAATTTTACTAAACGTCATTAAAGGCGAAACGTGGTATACTTCATTTTTTTTGCAAAACTGAGACAAGACTTGATTTCCACCTTGGCGGACTGGACCTAAAATAAGTTCACTTTCTTTAAATGCAATTGTTTGCATAATGCGTAACATGGTTAGGCTATCATTCTCTGTATCGAATACATTCAATCTTAACTTAACACCTGCACGCTCAAGCGAGTCTAATGCGATAAGCGCTCCTTGGTAATATTCTCTGCAAATATTGCCCAATTCTGCATCCTTGTAAGTAGAGTTTGTAAGGATTTGTTTACTGCAGAATGGTAACAGTAAGCTAATATTATTGGCTTTTTTATTTTGTGCCGATAACTGAAATGCAGCAAACGTAAATATGATCGCAACAACAAAGTGTTTCATCAAAATAATTTATAAATGGGTAATTAATAGTGCAATGATAAAGTTAAAGATACTATTCTTTAACTGTTAATACCCAGGCCTCAGGGTTTTCGGTAGATTTAATGCTATCCATTAACCTTAAAGCTTCTTCGCGTGAGCCTAATTTGCCGTAACTAACGCGGTTACAATTAATTTTTTTGTTTAAAAGTAATTGCGCGTCAAATCCTTTAGATTTAAGCAGGTTATAATATTTACGGGCATTGGCTTCGTTACAAAATACACCACCAATGATATGGAAAGAAAGGGTGGCACTATTATTTTCTGCAATTACAACTTCGCTTTTAGTGTTCGCAATAACAACATGATTTGTCTCAATTTCTGGTTGTGAACCTTGAACAACATCAGCTTCAATTAAATTGCCATCTTGGTTAAAGGTATAACCACCAAATTTGGGCGCACTTTTATTACTGTATGCAAATGCTTCTGCTATGTTTAATGTGGTGCTTGCATAAAGCAAAGAACTGTCAGTTAACTCGGCAACAGGTTGTTCAGGAACTTTAGTAGCAATGGTAACCTCGGGAATATGATTAACTTGAGGTTGTTCTGGATTACTAATAGATGACGGTTGATTTTCACTAGCCATTAATGAATCAAACCAAGAATGTACACCCGTTGTACTAATTTTAGCACCACCAATTAAGTCGGTATTGGTTAGGAAAATATAGGCATTTAAACCTAACATTACCACCAAAACAGCTGTCAATGCTTTTAGCGCAACATTTTTTGCACGTTGTTTTTTACCAATAGGTGCGGTATTTTTTCTGTCTTTAAATAATCGTGTTCGTTTGGTCCCTATTGCCAAATCAATTACTGGTGTTGCTTGTAATGGCAACAAACCAAAGGACGCGTACAAATACGTATTGTGTTTACTTGGTAAGAATACATAATTAGCTTCAGCATTAAGGCGGAAAATACCAAAAGCATCAATTTCGATCTGTTTAACAAGTTCTAATTTATTTTTAAACTCAGTTATAACATCATCAATTGCTTTCAATGCATCGTTGTAAGTTAAACCATTATTTTGAGCTACAGTTTGTGCAAGTAGCCCATCGTTACTTTTTAAGTTTTGGTTAAACATTACCCTGCGGGCAGGCGGGGTTATGATGTGCGATACTTGGTCTATTCGTGCATTTTCGGGATTACACACAAAGCCGCCAAAGTTTGGCATAATCACACAATCGTGCTTATGCAACAACTCTTTAACGCTGTTCCAGATGGTTTGTGATGTAATTTGAGCTGACATATTCAACCGCAAAATATGAAGCCTGCCTCAGTTAAACAAACTCGAAGGCGATTTTTAATATAAATGCGCCTATTATCAGAAGGTTACACTTAATCCGCCTAAAATATTCAATCCATAAACCTTGTGATCGTACCAACGCTGATATTGGTTGTTGGTTAAATTGTTCATTATTAGGAATAAGCCAACGTTTTTAGTGTAGCGATAGTCAATACTTATGTTTAAGTCCGTAATGGCGTTTAAATTAAATTCTTTCTTTTCTGTTAGTTCAATTGATTTACGTTTATTCATTGTATAAACATCAGCGCGAATAATAAACTTACTGCCAATGTTGTATAAAATACTAGTACGTGTGGTAAAAGTTGGTCGGCTAAATGGTTGGGTAATTTTTAGTGAATAAGCATAATAATTCATCACAAAATTTAAATGAAACTTATCTCCAAACTCATGGTTTAGTTCTGCTTTGATGTTGCTTAAACTAGCATTTGTGGTATCAAAAATAGTGGTTTGTCCGCGCGATGTATTATCAAATCCATAAAACAATAAGTTACGCAATTTTGCATGCGAAAACTGCAACATGAAACTGGTTTGTCCGCTGATTTCGCCTTTAAAGCCGCCATAAATTTCAAACTTATTCTCCGTATTTAACAATGAAAAATTACTAATAAATGGATTTTCGTTCACTAATCCACGATATGTTGTACGATTTAGTTTACCTGTTATACCAGTATATGCAGTAATTGTTTTTGGTGTAACTTGGTAAGCAGCCTCCGCCTTAGGAAAAAAGAAAAAGTTAGTTCCTTGGCTATCATTTAAAAAAGTTGAATTAAATCCAATTTTGATAAATGCTTTTGGGAATGTTAGTGTGTACTCTGGGTTAATATCAACAAATACGCGGTTGTATTCGTACAATTTGGTTTTGGTATTGTTGGTGTTCACACCAATGCCAACTTCAAGCGGGTTACCATTAATACGTTTCGAAAAGTTTCCGTTAAGTTTAAAATCGTTTTCAATGCTTTCATTATTATCTATAAAGTTGTAAAAATTGGCATCTAAATTAAATTTCAATTTGGCTGTATCTTTAATAATATTGCTATAGCCAGCATGTACATCTAAAACTGCGTATTGTCTGCGTAAATCATTCTTTTTAATGTCAATGGTTTGTGGTTGATACCCGTAATAATGTATTACATTTCTGTTAAACGCCACATCGGTTGTTACGGCACCTTTGCCCATAAAACGTTTGCCCCAAAGTTTAAGTGCATTATTACTAAACGCACGTTTATCATCAGGATTTGCACTAAAGTGTTTTACATACACTCCCGCTTGAGAAGTTTTATTTCTTACTGTGGTTAAGTATGCTTCAATGATGGGCGAACTGTAATTGCCATAGCCTAACCTAAAATAGTTGTTTTTAAGTTTGGGTAATAATGCGGTACCCATTGCAAGTGGCTTGATGGTATAAATAGTTGGATCAGCATTAAGCTTTACATTAGGTAATGTATAATCTAATTTAGGAGCCTTTACTTCTGGTACTTCAGGATTGGGGTTACTTGGTATTTTTATAATATCCGTGAGTGTTGGCTTAAAATCTTTTATCACATCAAACTCGTTGTTGCGCAATGTATCTTGGGCAAAGCCAGTATTTACCAAAAGTATTAACGCAAATGCTGATATCGTTTTTTTTATACTCATGCTATTTTAAATGATGTATTGATTGTTGATGAGTTAGTGATTATAATTTTTCAATTTCTTTTTCTGTAATTACAGGAGGTTTAGGTTTTCCTGCTTCTTCCTCTGCAATTATTTGTTTTAACCTGTCAATTGCTGCGGTTTTATTTATACCATCGTCAAGGTTTTCAATTAAACTCTGTAAGGTAGCTTTAGCTTGAAAATTATCTTTTTGAGCGTGATAAATTTCAGCTAAAAGTAAAAAAGCTTTTTCATACCATTTGTTGTAGCTGGCGTATTTTTCTGATATTTCAAATACTGTTTTTTTACTGCCGTTATAGTCTTTTTTGGTGAATTGAATATATGCTACATGGTATTTAGCTTCTGCTGCATAAACGTTTTTGGTTTCTTTTATTAAATAATTCCACCCCACCAATGCGCTGTCGTATTGGTTAGTGCCCATATAAAAACGTGCAATATTTAAATTAGCATCTAATAATCCATCTTTAGTACTTAAACCAGAATTGGCATATTTAAATGAATACATAGCTGCAGTATCTATAGAGAAAGCTGTCATGGTTGTTTTCATCATACCAGTAACTGCAACTTGTAAATTTTCTCTACCACTAGCTATTCGTTCTAATGCACTGTAATATTCAAATGCTTTACGCCATTGTTTCTTGTTGTAGCAGAGTACAGCTGTTTGTCGAGTTGCTCGTTCTGTATAGTCATTGCGATTTTGGTTGGCTACATATTCATAGCAAATCAACGCATCATCCATATTCTTTAATTTAAAATCACACTCAGCTTTGTAATAGTTGGCTTTTAAAATAAAGAATCCACCGCCAAAACGATTGATGTATGAGCCAAATAATTTACTGGCTTTTATACAGTCACCATTTTTATATTGATTAAAAGCGGCCTCATAACTAATGCTATCTTGGTAAGTAGGAGAAACTACAACACATGATGCTGATTTGATAAAATCAAGGTATTCGTCAGTTTCACCTTTGTTTATGTATATGTTTTTAACCACAGCAAGTGCTTCTCTTGCCTCATCTGTATTACAATAATCTGTAGCTAAGATTTTAAACGTAGCCAATGCTTCGTTGTCATCACCATTGTTGTAATAGGCTAAACCTTTATACTGTATGGCTTTTCTGATGTACATACTTCGCGGATAGTTTTTAATGATGTTGTCAAATCCGTTTACTGCTGCAGTATAGTTTTCTGTTTGAAGATTTACGTTTGCAATTTCAAATAGCGCATCATCAATATATGGAGATTTTTTATAGTTGTTGATGATGTTTTGAAGGGCATTGATTTTATCTGTAGGCCTACTTAATAGCCCGTAAATCATAGCTTTTTGGTATAAAGCATAATCACTTCCATTTAATTTTTTTGCAACAATCATTTCGTAATGATCTATTGCGCGGTTATATTCTTTGGCTACAAAGTAACAATCTGCTACACGCATTGCTGCGTCAGTATATAATTCAGGGCTATTTTGCGCATGACTACTTTCTAAAAACTTTTTAAAGTTGGCAACACCCTCTGCGTAGTTTTCTAATTTTATATTACAATATCCTAAATTATAAAATGCTAGCGGATAGAACCGAGTGAATTTCACTTCATTTTCATATTTTAAAAACGATTTGTAATGTGATTCAGATTCCTTGAACTTACCTTGTTTGTAGTGCATTTCTGCTTGCCAGAAATAAGACAATGCGTAAAGTTTTTTATCATCATCCATCGTTTGCGATTTGATGAAATATTCGTCTGCAACTTGGTAATTGTTATTTAAATATTGCTCTTCAGCAAAGTAATATAATACACGTTGGTAAGCCTCTTTGTTGTCTTGGGTAGGTTTTTTTATACTTTCTATAACTGCTATAGCTTGTTTATAGTTACGTGTACTCATTAGTAAATCGCCTAAAACACCACGAGCTTCGTCAATATATTGGCTTTCGGGGTAATCGTTCACAAACTTCACAAAGTCTTTTAATGCATCTGCTTGGTTTAACTCGTAACTTATTTTGGCATAATTAAACAGTGCCAATTCGGTAATATGCTGATCAAACTTTAGTTTGTATGCTCTATCGAAAGCTAATCGAGCAGAAGGTTTTTTATCAGTTTTTATGTAACACTCTGCAAGGTGAAAGTGTGCAAATTGTGAAGTGGTATCTTGTTTATCCGTAATGCGTGTAAACTGCTCAATAGCTTTATCGTATTTGCCGTTGTTAAAATAGGCGTAACCTAAACGATATATATCCTTACTATTTAATTGTATGGGTGGATTTGCATTGTAAGTCTCCAGGTAGGGAAGTGCTTTCGCATATTCGTTTAGGTTAAAATAACTTTGTCCAACAATACCCGCTACATCATCAGCAACATCTTTATTGTTTATACTATCGGCAAAAGCTACAACTTGTTTATACTGTTTACGAGTAAATAATATTTGAGCGATATATACTTGCGATAATGGACCAAATATTTTACTGCTTTTTATGCGGTAAAAATGGGTTAATGCTTCATCATAATTACCATCTTTGTATACCACATATCCATAATAATAATTTGCAGGGTCGTAGTATTTGTTTTTTTCGTCTTTTATGTTTTTAAACGACAATTTACTTTCGGTAAATTTATCCGTTTTAAAATAACAGTAACCCTTTATAAACCAGTATTCATCAGCTTCTTCATTGGTTAAACTCAACGCATCTACTTGTTCTAAATGCTGTACTGCACGTTTGTTGTCTTTTGATCGGTAAAAGTATCTGCCTAATTGAAAGTAAGCTAACTTTGCTTTTGGATTCTCTGGGAAGTTCTGATAAACGTAACTAAGTTTTGCTATGGCATCTGCATTAAATAATTCCATGGCGCAAACTCCAGAGTAGTAGTGTGCATTTATCACACTTTCTCTATCTGTACTTTGTATTATGTATTGGTCAAATAATTGCTGAGCCGCTGCGTATTTCTCTTTGTAAAAAAGTTCATAAGCTTCTTTGTACGTTTTATAACGGTGTTCGTTATTTAACGTTTGTTGTGCTTTGGCAACATGCGAAAAGCCAATAAATATCAAAAGGTATAAAATGCTTTTTAACTTCATAACGTTTAATCTTAAATATGATTAACGCCACCGAATCTAAAAGCTATACCAATTTTAGAAGGAATAATTTATCCCCACAGTGGGAATAATAGGCAACTGATTGATGCGCGTAAAGCGAGCTCTGTCGAAATAGAAAATGTTATCGCGGTTGTATACGTTGGTAGCAGCCGCTGTTAGGGTCATGGTTTGATTTTTCTTGAGAGTCAGTTTTTTAGACAGTGACACATCCATGCGGTGGAAACTTGGTAAACGACCATTGTTTATGTCTGTATAATAAACACCAATATTTCCATTTTGCGTTAAAGGATTACCTGTTGCTCCTGTATTTAACTTTTCATAAAAACCTTGTGTTTGTGTAAACGGAAATCCTGAACCAAAATTCCAACGCGTATTTAAGTTCCAAGAACGTTTTTTATCAAACGTATAAGTTGCTACAATATTAACATTGTGTCGTCTGTCAAAGTGCGGAGAATATGTTCTTGTGCCATCAAAACGTTCAACATAAGTTAAGCTGTATACAGCCCATAAATACAATTTCTTAAACTCATATTTATATTTAAAATCCATACCGTACGAACTACCAATTTCAATGGCAAAATCATTACGTTGGTATTCTGGCTTAGTTAAGTCGTTTTCATCGTAAAGTTTATCTCTGTTAATATTGGTTAACTGAGTAAAATCTTTATAAAAACCTTCTATATTAATTTCTTGGTGTTGTCCTAAATCCAATTCAATACCTGCGCCATAATGCCAAGCTCTTTGTAAAGCGCTATTTACATTTTGTCCGTTAAATTTACGGGGTAAGTTTTCAGGCCCTGATAAGAAACCATAGAATAGATTCACTACATCTTGGTCGTTAACTGCAGCAATTAAATTTTGTGTGTAAAACCCTCCAGCCGCTTTTAGTCTTATTTTTTCGGTAAGGTTATA
>CALPIR020000003.1 GCA_943323675.2 Chitinophaga pinensis
AAAAATTCTAATGGCAGCAGAAGGCATTGAAGGTGTTCCACCTGGCTCACAATCGTTTTTAGCTCTAACTGTATAAATGTAATTTACACATGTAATAGCCGAATTATCTGTATAAGTTTGTGTATTTGCGGCTACCGTAAATGTTGACGTACCGGGCTGTCCCTGAATAATACGTTCAATTACAAAACCATTTTCATTGATTGATGCATCAGTCCAATTAATAACTATACCGTTATTTGACCCGCTAACTGCAACATTCACACCGGTTGGAGCTGCCGGAGCTGCCGGAGCTTGACCCATATAATATGATGCGGACATTGCCTCTCCACACGTTCCAACAGTAGCTACCTTATAGTAATAATTGGTTGATCTAAGAGGTGGTGCATCAGCATAACTTCTTTCGCTACCACTTATAGTTGCTGCTCTAGTGGCTTCAGTCCAAGGACCAGATAACGAAGTTCCTCTGAAAACTTTAAAATTTGGTGGATTAGACCCATTAAACCCCCAGCTAATACTTACAATGCCATCACATCTTGTGGTGGTAGCGGCAATCCCATAAGGAGGAGTTGCAGATGCGTTTAATGAACTGATAACCGGATTAGAATTTTGACTTGATATTACAGCACCAGCTGGTGTTGTTCTGACAGCTTTCACATAATAATTTAGTGGTCCTTGAATACTATTAACATCATCAAAAGTGGTTTGGCTAGACGGTAAAGTCGCTATTTTTACATTATCTCTATATACCTCTTGGTCATATGAACAAGGAAAGCTACCTGGTGCGTTCCAATTCAACGCTACTTTTGTACAATGTGCTCCATTAGTAGAATTTAAGGTATTAGGCGAAGTTAAAACAGGCAATGTAACAGTTAGCGCGGATCCAGTTGATAGATGATTCCAAGGACTGATACTTCCAAAGTTGCCACCCGTAGAAATATTTATGAAACCATTTGATTTGTATGCATCAGCAGGTATGTTATTCCAGGTAAAATCTTGATAGCTCAAAGATCCTTCATTGGTTTTATTTCCAATTGTCACACTGTGACCTCCAACAGCTCCTAGAGAGAACCAAGTACCTCCACTTCCTGTATAATAATCTAACCAATCATTGTCATAGGCTGTGGTTCCACTTGCAGCTTGGGCAAATTGAATCCAACTACCTGTTTGAGTTTGATAATAGAAATTAATTGAGTTAATATCAAGCCTTGCACTTTTTTCTTGGTATAGGAACCTAATCTTAATTTTACTACCGGAGCATTCTCCATTCATGTAAAAAGCGGTAACGTGCGTTAACGGCTGAAACATAAATTGAGCATAAGCAGATTTCACTCCGCTAAAAAGAAACAAAATCATTAGCAACAAAACGTAGATACGTTTTGTCTGAGAAAACAAAAAATTCATAGCAGCTTATTTAAAATATTTAGTTATTCCGCACTATTAAAGCAGAAAAAGGCAAGACAATAATATTAAAAATTAATGCAATACCAAGTTTGTTGGCTAAAGATGTGAGTGTTGTTAGAAAAATGTTAGTAGCTTAACAACTAATTTATATAAGGCAGCCCTTGGTTTTGGTATAACACAGCTGTATGGTACATGAACATGTACCACCTATCATTAAAATCGTTCCTTTCTGTCAAACAAGAAGGACATGCCGATTTATTCTTGTTTAAATTAGGTTACTATAAAACTATTCGAAGTTGGAGAAAACAAAAAACTTATGTATAAAAAACAAGTAAAGTGGTTAAAAAAGATTAGCTATCCTACAATCTATTCGAATTGCCGAGAGATTAAATAGTAATCAAAATGATAATTTGAAAAGCACTTTATCAAATAAATACCCATCAATTAAACGATGTTAGTTGTTAATGGGTCAAATAATTAAACCGGGGTATCATTCATTAAAATAGCAATACGTTTAGTAAGTTGAATCTAATACCCATTTAGAAGCAGATGTTGTATCGATAGGATAGATTCATGTAAAGCAAGCATAAATTGTACTTTTGTTTTGTTTTGTATCCTTTTTTACATGTAACTGTTTATCAAAAACTTGTTATGCCTGACAACAATTTGTTGTGCCATTAAATCGAGTGTTATAGATGCCGATGTATTTCTACAAATAAATTGGTGTTGCATAATATTTGTTAGATTTGTAAAAAAAGAAAATGAGTTTGCCGCTAACAGAAATAGAAATCTTCCTAGACTTTACTGCATCTGAGTTGTCAATTTCCCAAAACAGCATTTCATTAGAAACACGCTTCCGAGATATTCCTACATGGAGTTCACTAAATGCTTTAATTTATATTTCTAGAATAAACGAAGAAACAAATGTGCTAATCACATCAGGTGATTTATCTGAAATTGATAACCTGGGAGAAATATACCAGTTGATTAAAGAAAGAAAGCATGGCCATAACTAAGCACCGAGGAATAAAAATTCAGGGTATTGTTAATGTTATTCCTGAGCTATCTGAAGATAATCTAAAATTAACTATTATAGACGAGAATGAGAGACAAAAACTTGTTAATCATACCGGAATCAGATACAGAAGAATAAGCAAACTCCCAGTAAAAAACTTGTTTTCTAGAGGCATAAAAGAGGCCATGGAAATAACTGGTTGGACTATAGATGACATTGACATTTTAATATGTGTTACACAAACAACAGAGTTAAGTATACCCTCAGTAGCTTGCCAACTTCATGGTGACTTTAACTTTAATCAACAAACAATTTGTTATGATATAAACTCTGGTTGTTCCGGATATGTATATGGATTACATACGATTGCCTCCTTACTATCCACTATAAACAGCAAAAACCCCCGTGCATTATTATGTTGTGGCGATGTTTCAACACATTTATTATCATCTGATGACACATCAACACAGCCTATTTTTTCCGATGCTATATCTGTTACAGCCATAGAGTTTAATCAAAATGACGATACCATTACCGCTAGGTTTAACCTTGAAACCATAGGCAAAGGTCAAAGTGCTATTTACACAGAGATAAATGCGCAGAATAAAAAAATAATGAAACTGAATGGTATTGATGTTTTTGCATATTCAGTTAAATATGTTCCACAAAATATTAAAGCATTAATTGAAACGGCACAAACGCCCGATGAACTTCCAGAAAATTACATTTTCCATCAAGCTAACAAGTTAATTAATGATGCAATAGTTAGAAAACTTAACTTAAATATTGATAGGGTACCACAAACGTTAAGTCTGTACGGAAACACTGCTTCTGCAAGTATACCCATAACGTTATGTACATGTTTAAATGAAATAAAAAATTGGGTGCTTTTATCAGGATTTGGAGTTGGTTTTTCTGTTGCCTCAGCACTTATAAAATTACCCGATTTTGTACCTCACAAAACAATTGAAATATGACCCGGATTGACGTAGTAATACCTGTTTACCAATCAGAAGTTACAGCAAAATCATTAATAGAAAGATTAAACAGTTGGGTAAAACATACCAATTTAATTCCACATTTTATTTTTGTAAATGATGGTAGTTTGGATAAAACCCTTCAAGTTTTAAAGAAAGAACTAAATACTACTAACCTCTCTTATTCGATTATCTCCCTTGCTAAAAATTATGGCCAGCACACAGCAACAGCTATTGGATTTTTTTATTGTAAAAATGGGTTAATTGCTACCATTGACGATGACTTACAGCACGATCCATCTGTAATTGATGAGATGTATGAGTGCATGAAAACTCACGAAAACGATTTAATTTATGGTAATTACACGCAGAAAAAACATCACTCTTTGCGTAACATTGGCACCATAGCCTTACAACAAATACTTAAATTAGAGGGTAAGGACTATTCAATGGTAACATCTTGCAGGTTGATGAAAAGCAGTGTGATATCTGTTTTTAGGAATAACCAAAGGCGCGTGTTCTTTGTGGATGATTATTTATTATTAGGTGCTTTAAACGTTAAGTCTTGCTTGGTAGAACATAACGAAAGAACAACTGGAAATTCAGGGTACACACTTGGCAAATTAACAAAAATGGCTTTTACTATTCTGCTGTTACACTCCACATTACCACTCCGAGTTATCAGTCGAATGGGCTTATATATGTCAATCGTATTTTTTATTTTAGGGTGTTTATACATTTATAAGAAAATTGCATTTGATGTCGAAATTGGTTTTACATCACTCATTGTTGCCATTTTTTTCACAACTGGTTTAATCTTGTTTTCGCTTGGTATTATTGGTGAGTACATTAGGAGGATATGGGTATCAAAACAAAACCTTGATATGATTATAATAGCAGACCAATCAACTTCTGAAATTATAAACTAACACGTTAAAATTTATACTAAATTAAACCAATACATTATTGTTAAATAAAACAATGAATAGCCCTTTACTTGTTAAATAAATTTATCCGACCACTTATGAAAGTTGAGCATAAGCATAATGGAAGTAAAAATATAATAACTAGGTAAAGGCTAAATAAACTGCATTTACACCATTATACCATGGTGAAATATTCCAATATAATCAGGGTTTAGTTAAGAAATAAATTTACATTCGTGTTACTAAAATTAAATCAAAATATCATCTGTTTAGTCAATTAAGTAATTGGAGGAATTAAAAAGTAACAGTATTACACTCACTAAACTTAACGAAGGCAATCTTGAATTACTTCGTAACTGGCGTAACACACCACAAATTTCAAAAAACATGGAGTTTAGTGGTTACATCACGAGTGAAAACCAGCATTTATGGTTTAGCAACCTTTGCACTAAAACAAATTATTACTTTATCATTAATTACCAGAATCGTAAAATTGGCTTAATTCACCTGAATAAATTTGACCATGACAGATCATCGGCACATGCTGGTTTATTCATAGCCGAAAATGAATTTACAGGGACAGGTATCTCTTTAGGGGCATCATTGCTTTTACTGGCATATGCATTTGATGAATTAAAACTTAACAATGTTTACGCTAAAATTAAACTAGATAACCTATCTGCATTAAAGTATAACAGTGGGTTAGGGTTTGTTTTTGAAAAAAACCTGAACGAATCATTCAGCCTTTATAGGATTACAAAAAGTGATTTCCATGAAAAGAAATCATTGCTAATAAAGCTTTCGCAGGTTATATAAATAGTGAATTATTTCTGCAAAAACCGCCATCTCCATTCATTGATAAGGTATTTCAGTTTTTTACCAATACTTTTTGTCTCTAATTCAAGGTAGTTTCTTGTAAATAACCCAGGATTTAAAATCCACTTAATTGCTCTTTTATGAAGTGACAGTGAAGCGTATGGAAACTTGCTAAGGTTAAAATGAGGCTTTAAAATGGGTTGAATTTTAGTAAAGTAAGCAATTCGGTTGTGCCAATAAAAATCTTTATTGCGTTCAGGCATCACATCAAGCCCAATATGAAAAGTTAGGTGCGCATCAGGTAAAAAAAGCGGCTTTGTAGCAAATGAAAATAAATTATGTACCAGCGCAACCTCAACGAAAGGAATACCTACACAAATATTATCCAAAATAAGACACCTGATTAACTCCTTCTTAATAACAAAACAATCAAAACCAGGGTGTGATTTACCTAAATCAGCAAACATCATTTCAAGACAAATTTCATCAGCATATTTTTTACTTATTCTTCTGCGGTTGATTACAATGGCATCGTATCCCTGAATTACATATTGATGAACTACATTATAAAAATATGGCATTAAAGCAATATCAGCATTGGTATAAATATAATAATCAGAATCAGGCACCTCATTAAATTTATCAAAGATATCTGCTATTAAAGGGAGCTTTTTGCCACTTAATTTCGGATTCACATCAAGCACCGATCTGGTTAAGTTTGATAGAGATAAAAATCCTTCAGGGATGATTGTACTATCTTCCTCAAAATTTGTAGTACAAAGGTTTATTTGACATAAGTTTTCGGTATAACTTTTTGCCCTTATCATGGAAGCAAAAGTAATCGGCTGAGACTTGTATAAATCTGAGCTTTCCGTTACTTTTACAGGGTTAATAATATGAGTTAACTTAATCAATGGGTAAAATTTTATTTAATGACGTTCGGAAGACTGACAATTATACAAAAAACATTTCCATGTTGTTTTCCGATTATGAATTGTTTAGAAATAAACATTTCTCTGAATTATGTAAGTTACATTTAAATAAGCATTACAAAGAATCAAGTTTGTTCCTAACTCATTCAGCAACTGGAGCACTTGAAATGATTGCGCTCCTATTAGACATTAAGCCAGGTGATGAAATTATTATGCCCTCGTTTACCTATGTATCAACGGCAAATGCATTTGTTTCTTTAGGTGCAACACCTGTTTTTGTTGACATCAACCAAGAAACGTTAAACATTGACGATACACTCATAGAGCTTGCTATTACGCCAAAAACAAAAGCAGTTGTTGCTATGCATTACGCAGGTCTATCAAACAACCTAAACGTTATAAAATCAATTTGCATCAAAAATAACCTGTATTTAATTGAAGATGCTGCAATGGCTTATGGAAATAAAGATGATTTAAAACCATTGGGAACTATTGGCGATTTTGGTGTTATCAGCTTTGATATAACAAAGCATATTTCTGCCATTCAGGGAGGTTTACTTATTATAAACAATAAAACATTTGCCCATCGAGCTTCAAACATATACCACATAGGTACAAATCGGGAAGATTTCAACTCAAAAAAAACGGCACATTATGAGTGGGTTGATTTGGGATTAAAATTTCAAATGAATGAGCTAAGTGCCGCTACTTTGTATGATGACCTACTGAATGAAGAAAAGATTATTAGTCATAGAAAAACACTATCAGAAATATATTATAATTTACTTAGTCATTTAGAAGAACAAGGCAAATTAAAGTTAATCAATAAACCTTTTTTAAAAGACAACATACATGAGTTTTTTCTCATATTAAATACAACAGAAGAAAGAGACGCGTTGGCACAATATTTATTACAATGCAACATCGAAGCCTATTTCCATTATCTACCCCTTCACGGCTCACCAATGGGTAAAAAATATAAATTTGTAGGGAGCGGCTTATGCACCAAAGTTTCTGAGTGCTTAATTCGACTACCTTTACACAATAACCTTACTTTATCCGATATTCATTCAGTTTGTAAATCAGTTGATCATTATTTCATCAACAATGCATGATCAAAAACAAATTATAACAAGTAAACCAGATAATTTTAACCATTATCTGAAAAAACTATGGCGCTACAAAGCCCTAATATGGGTTTTTGCCCAACGCGACATCAAAGTTAAATATGCGCAAACTGCACTAGGTGTAGCTTGGACCATTCTTCAACCACTTACCGCCTTAGTTATTTACACAGTATTTTTTGGTGTTATCATGAATTGGTCGGCAGGTAATATTCCTTTTCCATTATATGTATTAAGCGGATTAATAGGGTGGAATTTTTTTTCTTATATTATATACTCAGGCTCTTCAAGTGTACAAGATGCTTCATTTACAATAAAAAAAATATATTTCCCTAAAAGCATTTTGCCCTTATCTAAAGTGGTTGTGGCTTTTGTAGAACTTATTTTTAGTTTATTTTTACTTATACCACTGATGATATATTACGGCATTCCTTTGTCGTGGCATATTGTATTTTTACCATTTGTACTAATTTATAACACATGTTGTGGTCTTTTACTAGTGTTTTGGGTTGCATCCTTTGCATACAAGAAAAAGGATTTATTCCACTTACTTCCTTATATTGTTAATTTGGGAATGTGGCTCACACCTGTATTTTTTACAAGTAATTTTTTGCCAGAAAAGCTTCGGATTATTGCCATAATTAATCCGATGGCTAATGTCGTGGATCTTTGGAGATGGCTTCTATTTAACAATGTAGATTTCAATTTGATTTGGGTATTAAATTTTATAGTTATACTTATTCTAAGTATTTTTGGTATGTATTACTATAATAAAAAAGAAGGCGAATTCGCAGATTTTGTATGATGAATGACACAGCAATTAAAATAGAAAATCTGTCCAAAAAGTACTTTTTAAATAATGGCAAAAATTTACTCATAAGTAATAAAGAGGAATTTTGGGCATTAAATAATGTGTCATTTGAAGTAAAAAAAGGAGAAAAAATAGTAATAACTGGCCCTAATGGAAGTGGCAAAAGTACATTGTTAAAAATACTGGCAGGAATTATAAAACCATCCGAAGGAGAAGTGACAATATATGGACGAGTAGCAAGTATTTTAGATATTGGTGCTGGTTTTCATCCCGAACTAAGTGGAAGTGATAATATTTATTTAAATGGTCAATTACTTGGGTTTTCTAAATATGAAATTAAACAGAAATATAACGACATAGTAGAATTCAGCGGAATTGAAAAATTTATTAATGAGCCAATAAAGCACTATTCAAACGGAATGTATTTGCGTTTAGCTTTTAGCATAATAGCACATTTAGATTTTGATATATATCTTTTTGATGAAGTAATTAATGTAGGTGATGCTGAATTCAGAGAAAAGTCTAAAAAACTATTTGATAATGATAAATATAAAACGGTAATACTTGCCACACATGTATTAGATGAAATAAACACCCCTTCCAATAGAGTTGTCAAATTAGAAAATGGCCTTTTATCGGAAGAAAAGAGTTCAAACAATTTGGAAAAGGAAAGTGAAATTGATTTTTTGGAAGGAATTATCAAATTTGAAAAAGGAATAATTGAAATTAAAAGGACTGACTTTGACGATAAGATAGAATTTATTATAACATCAACCTTAAACGAGCCACACTTAAAAGAAAAGCATTTAATTACTTGTTTAGTAGATATAAGAAGCAACTATTTGATGAGCCATTTAGGATTTAAACACATTAACGAGATTGAATACATTGATGAGTTTTCCTTTTCTCAAAAATTTATACTTAATAAGATATTGTTTAGAGGTGGTAACTATAGTTTATCTTTTATTTATACAAGAAGTGGTGACCCTAGCGATTATTATAAGTTATCTAAAAAGTTTGATTTTTACTTTGATAATAAAATATTTGAGTTAAATTATTCAAATGAGAACGCATATGGATCTATAATTTATCCCAATACCCTCTAAAATTCTCCCCTTAAGTGTAAATATCAAAAGTTTTCATTAAAGAAAAATTTATACCAATAACCATTTTGATATAGGTTGGGGGCCTTAAGTTAATACAATCACCCTTTCATTATTTTTACATTTCTAACACCTAGCTTAAAGAATCATAAGATTAAACAGACAATGTGAGATGCCTTTTTGTTCTGTTTAATGGCTCTAAATAGGAAATTTGTGTTGGTTTTGATAATTGCATGAAAACTTGCTTAATTTTATCTAACTCTTTTTAACGCTCAACAAATTGAATAGAACAAAACCATTTCTTTTTTAATTTTTACAATTTAAAGTTGATATTTTTGCCTACTTCAAAATTGTTCCTCGTAAGGAAAAACCTACAATAAGCCAATAGTATACATTAAACTATACCTTTGGATAAACATAATTTAAAATGAACGTAGATAGGAAAATCTTTTTTAAAGATGTAGAAGTTGACAATGAATTTAATTCAAAGGGATTTGTTGTACATGGTAATATTTCTGATAAGACAATAAAAACTTTAACAGATGTATTCAAAGAACTTGAAATTCCAGATTCATATGGGTTTGGCTATAATGTGGGTTTGAATACAGAATTATTTGAAAAGAGGAAAGCTATGCAGGATAATATTAAAGAAATTATTTCAGCTGAAATATTACCTCTTTTAAATAATAAAGAACTATTTACAGCTACATTCATGAATAAAGTAGCAAACAGTAAAATATTTTTACCAGCACACCAAGATTGGACCTATACAAATGAAGATGAATTTGATTCTGTTATGTGTTGGATCCCATTGGTAGATGTTACCATGAAAAATGGAGCAATGTGTTTTGTACCCTCTTCTAATAAATTATTTAATTACACACGTTCATTTCCGTTTCCTTTGGCACAAACGCCCGTTGATAAAAATTGTGGTAATTTGATAGGGTATATGAAAACGATAAATATGAAAGCTGGTGAAATGGTATTTATTAATCATAAAACGGTACATGCGTCATTTCCTAATAGTACAGATACAGATCGACTAGCTGTTGGATTGAGCATTGCCCCCAAAAATGAAGATTTATTCGTGTATTGCTTAAACCCGGTTACTCAAGGAAAAACTAAACTGAAATATCTAGTAGATGAATATTTTTTAGTGAATTATCGACATTATTATATTGAAAATAAATTTAATAATAGCATGCCTTATGACTTTAAATACCCAATAATAGAAGAAACGAAGCAAATATTACCAGATATTTCTTGGGAAGATTGTGTAGATTTCTTTGAAAATAGTGGTCTAAAGTTTAATCCGTTAATTGTTAGTCAAGGAAAAAATTAATATGAAAAGTGTTTTAATTGATACAAAAAAACAAGAAGAGTTTGAGTTGAATGGTTATGTTAAATTTCCACTATTAGACTCCGAAACAAATAATATTCTTTTACAATACTATGATGAGTTAAAGGATAAGATAAATATTCAAAATTCTATTTATGGGATATATGTTAGTTTAGATGAAAAAGATAGGGAACTAAAGCTAACAATCATGGATTTTCTACAAAAATCCATTCAACCCAAACTTGATTCATTCCTAGTAAATTATAAAGTACATTTAGGAGGGTTTATCGTAAAAGAACCCGATAATTTTTCATACACATATCCCCACCAAGATTGGACATTTGTTGACCATGAAGACAGAGAGAGTTTTTCGGCAACTGTATGGATAAGTTTAAACGATTTAACTCCCGAAATGGGCTCTTTAGGATTTATTAAAGGGAGCCAACATTTCCTAAATGGCATAATTGGTTCACCATCCACACATTTCCGCAATTCAACACAAGGACACGAAGAATTATTATTTCAATACTTAGATTTCCCAAAAGTAAACTGTGGTGACGCTATAATGTTCAACAATAAGTGTGTTCATGGTGCAAATCCAAATCAAACTCCAAATTCTAGAGTAATTATTGGTATAGGTATTACTCCCAAAGAATCAAGTTTATATCACTATTTTCTAAAACCAAATTCAACAGATAAGTTTTTAAAACTTAAGGTTAATGAAGACTTTTTTATGGACTACATGAATCAAGATTTAATAAATACTTACAATGATGGTCAAGTGCCAAACAATTGTATAGTAGAAGACGAAATAGATTTGGAAATAAATCAATATAGCAACGATGAAATGATTAAAATGATATTGGAAAAAGGAAATATAAAAAATGATTTTTTTATAAAAAGACCAGAAAATAAAGCAATTAATGAAAATATAGTTGAATTTAAAAAAGTTATCGAAATCAAAAAAGTATCTACTTATTCCAAAATTGACATGAGCAAAATTATTAATTTCTTCAGAATATATACGCCTTACAATATATTTAAAGAGGCTAAATTTAGATTAACAGGAAAGTATTAAACACTTACAATTATGACAACACAAATTTTAAAAGATAAAAAATTAGACGAGTTGATTTTAAGTAGAGGATATGTTGTTATTCCTTTTTTAAATCCAGTTGAAGTAGAGGATATGTTGAGTTTTTATCATCAAAATCACACAGATGATATTCCTGGATTTTATGTAAGTATTTTTTCTTCTGATATTAGTTTACGAGAAAAAATATCCCAGAAAATACGATCAATTTACATTAATCACATAGAAAACAATTTTATAAATTACAGGCTTATTGGAGGTAATTTTATTGTTAAAACGAATATAGAAAAGGAACGAATACATCCTCATCAGGATTGGACATTTATCGATGAAGAAAATTGTAGAGGATTTAATATATGGATTCCACTTGTAGATTTAAATGAAGAGAATGGTGCAATTAGAATTACTCCAGGAAGTCATTTATGGGTTAAAAATTATTGTGGTCCAAAAATTCAAGATTCTTTTCTCGACAAAAAAGAAGAAATTTGGCAGAACATGACAACATTATACCTTAAAGCGGGAGAAGCATTAATTTATGATGCACGTTTATTTCATGCCTCATTCCCCAATCAAACAGACCAGCCAAGAGTAGCTACAGTTTTCGGTGCAATACCAAATAATGCGAAAATGTATCATTATATTGGAGATGGTGAATTTGTTGATGTTTATGATAGTAATGAAGCATTTTTTCTAAGCAATGACATTAACAATGGAGCAAGTGTATTAAACAAGGTAGAAAGGGTAAAAAACCATTCCATTAAAAATAAAAATTTACCTGTATATTTAAATGATGTAGGCATTCAAATAGAAAATAAAAAATCATGGTATAGTCGTATTTTTAAAAAATAGTTTGTTAATATGAGTAAAGCTAAAGTTTTGTATAATAATAACTCTGAAAAAGTTCGCGCCTTTTACAATGATCATACGGAAAAATTTTTAGCTGTTTATGGTAATATAATTCAAGCATTTAGAACAGATAACGTATCAATTTATTTAGACTACACCATTAAATCTGCTCAATTTAAAAAAGGAGAACATTTACTAGATGCAGGTTGTGGCATTTGCGGACCAGCAGTCTATTTTGCGGAGAATGTTAGTGATATCAGAATTGATGCCTGTACAATCTCCGAAGTACAAGCTGAAAAAGCTAAATCACTCATTAAAAATTCAAACCAAATAGAAAGTGTGTTTATATTAAATGAAGACTACCATAAGATAGACAAAGTGTATAACTTAGAGAGTTATGATTGTGTATATTTTTTAGAATCATTTGGACATTCCAATCAAAAAAACATGCTTATTGATGCTTGCTGGAATGTTCTAAAACCTGGAGGTAGATTGTATATAAAAGATTTGTTTAAAAGGCTAAGTGACGATGAATGGGAACAACTTAGAATTGATCAAATCTGCGATCAAATAGATAACGCATACCAATATTATATACCAAACCTAAATGAAGTATTAGATAAAATACGGTCTAAAGGTTTTGTATTAAATTTCGTTAAAATACCTGAGGTTGATCTTTCTACTTTTGAACATTTAAAGATATCAAACGATTTTCAAAATTTATTTGATATTGGAAAAATAACATCTTGGGACGATTATATTTTTCCCATAGACTTTCTTGAAATATACGCGACAAAGCCTATTAAAGACAACATGAAAGATATGCACTTGTATTTTATGAATAAATAATGCAAAAAAGGATAGCTATATTAAAAAATACTATTAACCTAACAAGAGCAAAAGATTGGAGACTAAGCTTCATTCCTCTCATTTTTGGCAATTTGTACCTATGGTTAATATTATTCAAAATAAGTTTCGATTTCAAAATCCTATGGATACTATTTCTTTCGTTAACAACTTCATTTGGCTTTGCAGCTTTGGGATATTTTATAAATGAATTTTTCGATAAAGAAGATGACTTTATTGCGGGAAAAATCAATAAGCTTCAAATTTTAGATGCTTACAAACAAATTATTTTATTTGTTTGCATCTTGCTTTTTACTTTCATACCATGGGCCTTTCTTCCATTTAATAAAATCTCTATTGTCTTAATCACAATTCAGGTTTTATTATTTATAATTTATGCTTCTTACCCATTTAGATTAAAAAAAAATAAATATTTATCCGGGATCATAGATTCGATGTATGCCTATACAATACCGCTTTTACTATCCTATTATACATTTTATTTAGTTTCAAGAAGTGATTCCTTTAATCCTTTAATTTTATTTACATACAGTTTGTTATTATTGATTACAGGGTATAGGAACATTACAATTCATTATATAAATGATATATTCAAGGATAAAAGAGTTGGATTAGTTACATTACCTAGACACATAGGTGTAAAAAAAACAGATTCATTGCTAAAGATTTGTTTGCTATTAGAAGCTATAATATTGTTTGTGTTTATAATGTTAATAGGACAAAATTATACTGGTTTTTACTTATTGCTTTTCCCATTTGCTTATAAGCTATACAAAGGATTTTCTCAGTATTTAATATTAAAAAATAAATATATTGTAACTAACTTTATACGTCATATTCCCGATGCATATTTTCAGTATTATTTTCCAATTAGCATATTACTATTATTAATAATATCTAATATTAGATGGGCAATATTACTTCCTATCCATTTGATTTTATTTGTGCCTAATTTTCGTTTTCAACCATTAATAAGCCTTTGGCATAGAATTCATTTCAGGCTTTATTTTAATTATATTTATTATAGTTACATTCGTAAAACAATTAGTTGGATAATTAATTATAGTATTTTCTTTCTTTTTTTATTGTTTAAAGTTGATTTAAAAAAAAGGAATATTTCGGCAATAAATTATTTAAAGCAAAAAATCAAATAGCATTAAATTATTTCAAACATCAAAAAATGATTTATTTGAAGCACTGTATGTCTATTCTTTTAATGTATTTCCTATTATTAGTTTCTTGTAACAACGATAAAATTAATAATCAATACATTAAAAAGATTTTTATAGACAGTAGTAACTTAGAAAATGAAGCTACAAGAAATGAATTAAAAACTGTCTGTAGTACAGATACGCTAAAATGCAATCAAAATCTAAGTTATGATCAAGCGCTAACTAAATTAAGAAATACATTTGTTCAAATTAATACCCTTAATGAAAACGAAAACACAAAGACATATTTGAAAGCACTGCTTTTAAGTGAATTTGTTTATGCCTCCTTTAGCTTTCAATTTTTGGGGTCAGATCTAGGTGAAACAAGCCACCAGGTTTCCATTGATAATTGGGATAAAATGAATTTAGAAAATTGTTACAATTTGGGTAATAATAATTTGGTGCCTGTTTGGTGTGGTGACAGAACTACCTTTTACATTAGATTACTTGATCATTTATTGGGAATAAAGGCAGCTGCAATTTCAATTGAAAATATACATACATTTCCAATTGTTAATATTGGGAAGAGGCGTTTTATATTTGACCCGTATGACCCATTTATTATTTTTGATTCTCTAACAATGACGGTGATGGATTATGATGAGGCTTTTAAATATTATTTAAATGATAGCCCACTAAAAATACTGAGAACAAAGAGGTCTTATGGTTTTCCAAACGAATTAATTTCAAATAAATTAACCAATAATATTTTAGGGTTCTCTAAACATGAAAAGCAAGATATTTCACAAAAACTAAAATTTTACTTGATAAAAAACAAGGCCAATTTTTTAAGACGAGTTAATGCCTGTGTTTTCGAAACATACAGTAAAAGTGGCATAATTTATCAAACAAATTTAAAAGAGGATAGGTATATCATTCACTTGGAAAATAACTTAAATAACATTCCAATGAATGTAAATCGTTTTAATAAATATTACTTCGGTAAAGATTGTAAATAGATGTGCGGGATACTAGGACAAATAAATAAAACGGATAAAATAGATGCTGACTTATTTAGTCAAATGTTACACACCATCCA
Organism: Chitinophaga pinensis; assembly: GCA_943323675.2. Classification (GTDB taxonomy): domain Bacteria; phylum Bacteroidota; class Bacteroidia; order UKL13-3; family UKL13-3; genus UBA6183. The sequence goes on from CALPIR020000003.1 coordinate 15,501, forward strand.
CCATAGAGGCCCTGATGGTAATGGGATATATTTAGATAAACATAATCAATTGGCATTTGGACATAATCGACTTGCCTTTTTAGATTTATCTGATGCTGGCAAACAACCTCTGATTAGCAATAATGAACAAATTGTTGTAACATTTAATGGTGAAATTTATAACTATTTAGAATTAAAAAAACAGTTATTAGATTCTTATACTTTTATAACAAATACTGACACTGAGGTTATTATTGCCGCCTACTTGAAGTGGGGAATAGATTTTGTAAAGGAGCTAAAAGGCATGTTTGCGATTGCCATTTATGATAAAAAAATAAACAAAGTATTTTTAATTAGAGATCGATTTGGTATAAAACCATTGTATTATTTCTTTAATGAAAGCTGCTTGATATTTGCTTCTGAATTAAAGGCAATTTTATCTTCTGGCCTAGTAAAAAAGGAAATCGATTATAGCTCCTTTTCTGATTATTTTGTTTACCGTTATATACCATCTCCCAAAACTATTTGGAAAAACATATACAAAATTCCACCTGCTAATTTATTGACTTTTGATGTTGACACTTTTTCCCATTCCTTATTTGAATATTGGAAATTAAATAGCAAAAATGAACAAGAAAAAAGTGATTTGTTAATTGATGAAATAAATGAAATCTTACAATTATCAGTTTCAGAACACACCAGAGCGGATGTTCCAATTGGATCATTTTTAAGTGGTGGTTATGATAGTAGCGCCATAGTTCATTACATGAAAAGGTCTGGAATAAATCCAGAAACTTTTTCAATTGGATTTAAGAATTGGGAGAAAAGTGAGCATCAGTTTGCTGAGATAGTTGCTACGCATTTAAATGTTCCCAATAAATATGTTATTGCAGACGAAAGTAGTCTTGATTTGGTGAATATAATGCCAATAGTTTATGATGAACCCATTGCAGACATTTCAATAGTGCCCACATACATGGTTAGCAAACTAGCCAAGCAAAACGTTAAAGCAGTATTAAGCGGTGAAGGAGCTGATGAAATATTTGGCGGCTACACCTGGCAACATCAGTATTGTGATGAGACATACTATAAAAATTGGTTGTGGAAAATAAAATCGATATTTAAAAAACGAGAAACTGTTAATTATTATGCGCATGCCATGTCGATGGGATGGTTCGATAAAGATGAACTTGAGAATATGTTAACGCCTGCATTACATCAATACATTCCAAGTGACGTACATTGGTTTTACAGAAAGCACTATAATAATAAGTTAACGCCTTTAAAATCGATTCAATATATGGACATGAAATGTTTTATGGGCGAATTGGTATTAACCAAAATTGATAGAGCAAGTATGGCAAATTCATTAGAAGTTCGCGTACCTTTTCTAGATCATAAGTTATTTGAAAAGGTATTTTTACTAGATGAAAAGCAATATTTCAATCAACATCAAACCAAATTTTTATTATATGAAAACATTAAAAAATTCTTACCACAATCTATATTAAATAGAAAAAAACAAGGTTTTGTAGGTCCAGATAATTACTATATGAATATTGAATATTACAAAAAAGAATTAGCAAATAGTAATTTGGTTAAGCATAATATTATCAATCAGTCTTACTTAGATCATTTACTAAAACAAGATTACAATTGGAAACTATGGAAAATTTTGATTATGGAAAAATGGTTTAGTCATTGGGTTGATTAATTCATTTGTCTAAATTACATTGCACTAATTAAAAAATATGTCGTTAATATTCATAACAGGTGGAGCTGGTTTTATAGGTTATCAATTGCAAAAGCAATTGGATGGTAAGTTTGATGTGAACGCAATTGATCTATTATCGCCAAACAATAAAGCAGGCACTTTTCGAAGTGCAAATTTAAAAAATATAGAACAAGGAGACATAGCGAATACCTTTTTAGATAACCTAAATACTAAACCTGATGTTTTAATTCATTTGGCCGCAGAAACGGGAATATCTGGCTCGCTTATTAATCCAGCTAAATACTTTGAAACCAATTTACATGGAACGTTTAATGTATTGGAACAATGCAGAAAAAACGGAGTAAAACACCTCATTTATGCCAGTAGTTCATCAGTTTATAGTCCTAATCAGCAATTAATGAGCGAAGAAAGCAATACACAATCACAACTATCGTTTTACGGAACTTCTAAAAAAATGAGTGAAGTAATGATTGAAAATTATTGTGCTCAATTTGGGTTAATAGCTATAGGTTTGAGGTTTTTTACAGTTTATGGTTCGTGGACAAGGCCAGATATGGCAGCCTATAAATTCATGAGTAATATTGATAAAGGATTACCTATTAATATTTATAATAAAGGGAATGTTTATAGAGATTTCACTCATGTAAGTGATATTATAAAAGCCATAGAATTATTAATAAATAAAATCCAATTTGAAAAGATTGGCACACATAAAATATTTAACATTGGCTTAGGCTCTCCAATTTCGGTTTTACAATATGCTAAACTAATTGCACAATCAATAGGAAAAGAGCCCAAGATCAATTTCACTAATTTGCCAGACAATGAATTAATATCAACATATAGCAATACCAATAAATTAGAAAAATATATTCAATTTAAGCCCGAATGCAAAATAGAAGATGGTATAAATGAAATGGTAGCTTGGTATAAAAACAATAGTTATGAGTAAAAATATTTTTGTTTTTGTAGTTTGTGGATCATCAGAACATATAGACACGTTACATTTTTCATTATTGTATTTAAGACATTTTTCAAAAAATGAAATTATTGTAGTAACAGATTCATCCAGAAATGAAATTACTGTGAACCATGATAAAATTATTGATGTAAAAATTGATAAAAAATATAATCACCATCAAGCAAGTATTTATTTAAAAACAGGATTAAACAAATTTCTCCCCAAGGGCAATAATTATTGTTACTTAGACACTGATGTAATAGCTGTTTCTAATAGCTGCGACAACATTTTTAATGAATATGTATCCCCAATAACATTTGCCCCAGATCATTGTAAATTACGGAAATTTAGTGCATACGCAGTTAATTGCAACTGTTCTGAAGAATGGAAAAAAAACAGAACAATATACTATGATTATATGGAAAGCATAGAACTGAAAACTATTAAAGATCCATATCTAATTAAGAAAGCAACTGAATTACAGTTTTTATTTGATAATTTGAATAAAACAATTTTTAAGAAAAGTCTAACTGCAATAAAATTTGCATTGAGTTACCCCAAATTTGTTTTAAATCAGGAATTTCATTTCAATAGAAAAACAAGAACTTGGCATCTGAACACAGGAGAAATTGTAATGTATGAAGTCAATCTAAAAAAGAATCAAGAAAAGCCGAATGGAATTGTATTTAATAAATGGAATCAAAAATGGTACGATAGACATGGGAATGACATATGGCAAGATGAGTGTGACCATTTATCAATACAAATAGCAGAAACTTTTAACCTGAAAATAAAAAATAAGAATTGGCAGCATTGGAATGGCGGAGTCTTTCTATTTAATGATCAAAGTGAGGATTTTTTAAATACTTGGCACCAAAAAACCATGTATATATTTACCCAGCCAAACTGGAAAACGCGTGACCAAGGCACTTTAATTGCAACTGCTTGGGAGTTTGGATTAAGCAACCATCCTACCCTATCTAAAAAGTGGAACTTTATAGCAGATTATTTCAACAATGGATTGATGTTAAATAGCAATGAAGGAATACTGACTGATGATGGTTTTAACACATGCTATAAACCATCTTTTATGCATGTTTATCATAACTGGGGTAAACAAGATTGGGAGATTTGGCAATGGATCGAAAATAAAATTTCATGAAACAACTAATTTATAAGTCAAGCGGATTTATTATTGTTTTAATCTATTTTATTGGTGTCATTATATTTGGCGAAGCGCATCCATTTTCTAAATTCTCTATGTACAACTCCTTTGCCGATTATTCTTATGTTTTCTATTTTACAGACAATGAAAATAAAATGATAAAATGTACTGACTTAAATACAACAGGAACAAATTTGGCACATATGTATACCACGATTTGCGAGAAAAATAATTTTGAGCATGGTCATGGGATGGAAAGTGATTCTGTGTTACATGAAATTGGAAAACAAATGTTAAATATTACTAAAATAAATAATCTAAAGTATACTCACAATAATAAAAAGGTTAAAATAAATAGGATGTACTTTTATTATGAAGGAAAAGTTATAAAATGTAAAAAGCAAGAAATGTATGAAACAATTTTTAAATAAATTTTTGATTTCCATACTCATATTTTTTGTTTGCTTAGAGGTTTTTTTAAGGATTTCTGAAAAATATAAAACACGGTCAGAGTTTAAAGGAAAAAGCTATTCATACAAGTACAAGGTTAATAAACCTAATTGGTACTATACCAACAAACCAAACACTTCAAGGATAAAAAAGGAAAAAGAATGGCAATATTTTAATCAGTATAATGAACTCGGAAATAGAGAAAAATCAATTCGAACTTTTATTAAAGATACTTCATCAATAAAAATAATTTGTTTGGGCGACTCATTTACTGAAGGAGATGGTGCGCCATATGATAGTTCTTGGGTTAGAAAGTTTGAATATTGCATAAATCTGAATAATGAGGTTAAATACAAAATATATAATGCGGGATCTTGTGGAAGTGATGTTTTTTATAATAATAAAATATTAACAAATAAGTTAATGTCGCTAAAGCCTCAAATTGTAATCGAATGCATTAACTCTACCGATGTAAGTGATGTGGTTTGGAGAGGCGGATTGGAAAGGTTTAACGAGGATGGAACCGTTTCAGGAAAAGTAGGACCTAGTTGGGAATTCCTGTATCATATTTCACATGTTTTTAGGGCTTTCATGCATGTTTTTTATAAATACAATGAAAACTTAATAAGTGAAAATAATATACAGCAAAAAGAAAAACAAGCAGTTTCATTAATTACATATCAAGTTGAACAAACAGCACAGTTTTGTTTAAAAAATCAAATTGAATATCATTTGTTAATCCACCCACTTCCTTCCGAATTGATTGATGGAGCTATTCAACCATTTGAATTGATTCAACAATTGAAAGAAAAACCATATGTTACTTTATTGTTTAAATCGTTTAATGATTACTATAAAAATAATGACATTGTTAAAGAATATTGGGTGGTTAATAAACATTTTAACTCAAAAGGATATTTTAGTATGGGTAATATTATTTTCAATGGACTTAAAATAAATACAATAAAATGATTCCATTTTTAAACAAAAATTCCTATTCAAAGATAGAATGGACTATGATGAAATCATCATTTTCTTTGATATGGTTATTATCATTTTTGTTGGTTTTTTCTCGGTATAATTATGCGCCAACGCCTGAAAGCATTTTTAAATTATTACCAGGAAGTTTTTATTTAAGTTATAATGCCAAAATATTTTTGTTATCAACTAATCTCCTACTGATATATTTCTATATTATAGAAAAACATATTTGGTGGTCTTTGTTGGGATTGTCCCTGATCAGTTTATTTACATTTTCATTAGAAGACTCTAACAGTGATTTTAATAGAAATACCATGATTACAGGAATTTTCTTTGCCCAATTTTTTGCTTACAGTATCAAAAAAATATATTTAGACTTTGATACAGAAAAATACCGAATTCAATTTTCTGTTCAACTCATATCAATAAGCTATACCATATCCGCCATATCTAAGTTAAACACTTCTGGACTAAAATGGATAACGGATGGTTTACTAATGCCTTTACAAATCATGAAAACCAACTACTTTGGCTTTGTAAATGATGGAAATATTGCACACATAACCAATGCTAGGCTAATAATAAATTTGTTAGATAAATATTCATTTGGAGTGATGTTTATTTTAGCATTCACTCTAATCATAGAATTGTTTGCAGTCGTTTCAATAATTAATAAAAAATATGCTTTTGTGTATGGTGTACTTTTAGTTTTTATGCATATCGGAATCTATTTGGTATTAGATGTAGCGATAGGAGGCACATATATTCCCATGTTAATTTTCATGGTTAATCCCGTGTTTTTATTTTGGATCACATTAAAAAAAATAAAAAATACATGCATGATGTTGATTGGATATTGAGGTTAATTAAATAAATTTAGGATCTAATAAATTCATATCAATTTAAGATATCCTAGATAGTAAAACCCAAAACGAATCGCTACGGTAACTATTCCTGCCAAAAGAACAAAAAAGTCACCCCAATAAAATAAGTAAGATAAAAGAAAAGGATCTTCCTGAAACTTCATTACCAAGTATTAATCATTAGGCTAGATATGCAGCAGGTAAGGAAATTTAAAACAGAATGTACATTAGTAATAAATAGAAATAAACTAAATCTATAATCCCATTCAAAAACACTGTCTCTTGCACCATATAAAACAAAATCTAAGAAACATTTCAACTTAATTAAGGAATACCGTATTTAGATAATTAGCTAAAAAAATCAAAGTAATCGAATTCATCAAAATGGCTTTGTAAAATCTAACCTATAATTATTGACCTCCCAGTTGGAGGTTTTAGAAGAATTATTCTTTTTCATAAATACCCTTATAATTAAAGCAAAAGGTGAAAGTAGTAAAAAGAAAAAGAGTCCTAAAATTATCGTGCTATTAACATAACCCAATATTTTGCCAAATTCTATCCAGAATTGTGCAATTTTCTTAGCACTGTATACATTAAAAACAGATATAACTAGAACGGTAATTGCAATATAATAAAACCAAGCTTGAGTAAAAATGAATCCCAATACTAAAAATCCTAAAACAATAGCATTATTGGTTTCATATGTCTTTACTAATTTCATTGTAATGTATTTAAAAAATTGGGTAAAGAAAGGTTGATACCGCTGAACTTTCAGCAAAAATTAGTAATAAACCCAGCACTATAAGTGCTAACATAACTGGAATTAACCACCACTTTTTTTGTGATTTCAAAAAGTCAAAAAAATCTTTTATAAAGTCCATATGCCACTATTTAATGATTAAATAATTTTCAATAATAAGTGCGTCAATATTGGTGTTTAAAAAACAATTGATTGCATCTTCTGGAGTACATACAATTGGCTCATCTTTGATATTAAAGCTAGTATTTACTAATACTCCAAACCCAGTTCTTTTTTTAAACTCAACCAATAGTTGATACATCAATTTATTAGTAGATTCGGTAACCGTTTGAATTCTTGATGAATAATCAACATGAGTAATAGCAGGTAAAACCGATCTAGCAAGATTAACCGTTCTATAAATATCATCATCATAAAGAGGAACTTTTATTCTATATTTTGGTAAAATCTTGTGTACAAAAAGCATGTAAATAGAATCATGTTTTTGTCCAAATAATCTTTCAAATTCTTCCTTTAACATAATTGGAGCAAAAGGTCTAAAACCTTCCCTTTTTTTTACTTTTATATTTAAATCAGAAAGTGTGTTTGGCATTAACGGATTTGCAATAATACTTCTACTTCCTAGAGCCCTTGGCCCAAACTCCATTCTACCCTGATACCATCCAATAATATTGCCATTTATTAGCAAATCATTAGTTTTTTGAATCAATTCATTTTCACTTAATTTTTTATACGAAAGGTTACATCTTTTTAAAGCATTTTCAATGGTTAATAAAGCGAAACTTGGGCCTAATTTACAGCCTAACATTAAATCAAAACTAGCGTTATATTTTCTTGGTATATGATAATACATATGGTGGGCTGATAATGCAGCACCTAAAGCTCCACCAGCATCTCCGGCAGCAGGTTGTACGTATATATTATCAAATTCGTTGCTTTCTAATAACTTGCCATTGGCAACGCAATTTAAAGCAACCCCTCCAGCCAAACATAAGTTGTTTGAGCCAGTAATTTGTTTGGCTTTTATTGCCATTTTAATAAGTATATCCTCAAGTACTAATTGCAATGCTTTTGCAAGGCAATAATGTACTTTTAAAATGGCATCATTTGTTCTCCTTTTTTTAATTCCTAAAAGCAATTCAAATCTTTTTTCATGAATCATTTTTAATGAACTCGCATATTTAAAATAAAATGGATTTAGTTCAATAGAACCGTCTTCGAAAATTTTAACAATATTACTAGTTATGATTCTTTTAAAACCGATAACTTGTTCGTCTTCATCTTCAGCAAAAGGAGCCAATCCCATTACTTTATATTCCCCATTATTAACTTCAAAACCTAAGAAATAAGTAAAACTAGAATAAAGTAATCCAACAGAATTTGGAAAACGCATTTCCAATAATGTAGTAATTTTATTATCCTGTCCTAAAGCAATAGAAGAAGTTGCCCATTCACCCACACCGTCTATAGTTAAAATTGCTGAATTGTTAAAATTGCTAACAAAAAAGGCACTTGCTGCATGAGATAAATGATGACTTGAAAATAATATTTTAGTTTTCGTCCAATTACAATTGGAATCATATGCTTTCAAATGTTTTTTTATTTCATTCTTCAAAAATAATTTTTCTTTTAACCAAGAAGGTATTGATTTTACGAAAGATATAAACCCAGATGGAGCTAAATAAAAATAGGTCTCAATTAATCGCTCAAATTTTAAAAATGGCTTTTCGTAAAAAACAAATGCATCAATATCAGTTAGTTTTAAACCAGCTTCCTTTAAGCAATAATCTATTGAATGAATAGGAAAAGAGGAATCGCTTTTTATTCGTGAAAACCTTTCTTCTTGCGCTGCTGCTATAACGTTGCCATCAGCTATTAAAGCAGCAGCAGCGTCATGGTAGTAAGAAGAGATTCCGATTATATTCATAAAATTCAAAAATAACTTACATTTGTTATATAAAAAATTAAGCTTGTTTTCATTCTGCACTATTAGTACACATTCTCACTTGTTTAAAGCTTTTGCTTTAGCCGATAGTATTGCTCCATTTAAAGGTGTATTAAGTATATTAGTTATTGATAAAAATGATGATTTAGAAGAAAAGCCTGAAAATGCAACCATTTTCTATTTATCGGATTTAAAGGATAATATCGGCAATCTTATTATTGATAAGTATAAAAACAATAAAGATAAATTGAGGTGGGCGTTAAAACCTGTTTTTTTAAAATATTTATTAAAAGAATCCAATGCTATGGTTTACGTAGATAATGACATTTATTTCTACAACAACCCAAAAATATTATTTGATTTCCTAGATACCAATAGCATTCTTTTAACACCACATTTTTACGATAGCAATCCCAATAAAAACCAAAACTGGTTAGAGGCAAATTTCAAAGTTGGACTTTACAATGCTGGTTTTATGGGAGTAAATAAAAATGCCATAAATGCATTACAATGGTGGTCAGAATGCTGTTTATACAATATCAAAAAAAGTTATTGGAGGGGTTTGTTTGATGATCAAAAATATTTAGACCTTGTACCTATTTTGTATGATGATGTAATGGTATTAAAACACAAAGGGTGTAACCTGGCAGGATGGAATTATTTATGGTATAAACTTAGTAGAAAAGAAAATTATGCATTAGAGATTGAAGATCGCTATCCATTGATATTTATACACTTTGCTGAAACATCATTAACACACTTCTCGAAAGAAGATAGCTTACTTCATCCTGAGTATTTAACGTACATTGAAAATTTGCGTGCGCACCAATCAAGATATACCCATAAACGTTCGTACTTTAAAACTTATACCATTAGTGTATACATCAACCATTTAAAATGGACCATTAGTCGACTAATGGAGGGCTAAATGAATACCAGGATGAAAAGAAATAAACAAATAAATACTGAGACAGAAGCAAATCACCTTGGAAAATATTACTTAATTTTAGCTGCATTAGTATTTATTGTTTTTGGGAACACGCTGTTTAATGGTTACAATATGGATGACCATTTAGTTACGCAAAACCATGTATACACATCTAAAGGTATATCTGCTATAAAAGATATTTTAACCAGCAATTACTACTCAAATAATGCCGATATAAATTTTGGATATAGGCCCATTGTTCATATTTCATTTGCTATAGAACATCAGCTTTTTGGTGAACATGCTAGCATTAGTCATTTGATTAATTTGTTGCTTTATCTTATTACCGTTTGTATATTTTTAAAATTGTGTATAGTGTGGTTTGGCGAAAAAAACACCCATGCAGCACTTTTGGCATCTTTACTTTTTGCATTGCATCCATTACATACAGAAACCGTGGCTAGTATAAAAAACCGTGATGAATTATTAGCACTTCTGTTGGGTTTGTTTGCCGTTTATAATGCCATGAAATACATAAGCACAAATAAATTGATGTGGCTAATTTTAGCTATTATTGCTTTTGCATTGGGCATGCTTGCAAAAAAATCTATTTATCCTGTTTTAGTAGTTATACCTATTATATTAATTACTTTATACCAGGTTTCACTGAGAAAAATACTATTAACCGTTTTGCTGATCTCAATACCTTCAGCTTTTATTGGCTCTGATTTGCAAATATTAAAGGGTCTATTCTTACTATCACTACCATTAATGAGTTTACTCGTGTCGTTTACCTTGGTAAACTATTCGGTATTTACTAAGCAATTAAAACAAATCTACACAAGATTACCTTTTAAAATAGCTTCTCAAATTTTAGCAATTATTGCCTTTATACTAGGCCTTTGGCTTAAAGAAATGGTATTTGTAGTAGGGGCAATATTATTATCTACAAAAATAATTAATGCGAGAGGAATTCTTATTTTATCAATACAGTTTACCATAGTGGGATTTGTATTTGGCTCAAATATATTTAATAAATATGGGTTGATTCTTGCAATAGCATACATCATACAAAATGCCACATCAATTAATAATAAAAAGATAAACTATGCATTGTTGATTTTGGCTTTTATACCTGTTATGTATTTTATATTTATTCAAAAGGATCCACTAAGTTATCTGCTGATATTAGAAATGATTGTGTTTTTTATCCTTATGGAAAGAAAAGCCATATTAGGTTTGTTATTTATTTTAGTTTCCACAACCGTTTCAATTATCGTTTTTAATAGTTATGCACTAAATTATATACTTATTGCGTATGCTGCATTCAAAACGTTTAAAGAGTATAAACCACAATATGAATTAGAAATCAATTCCGTTTTTAATTCGGTAGTTATTGCTTCTGTTATATTAATGGTGATGCTTGTATCAAGGCCTATTCATTCTGACTATTTTGAAAAAGTAAAACAACAATATCATCGATTTAACACAGAGTATTTAAACACAAAACAAGAAGACAATAACGGAGTAAAAGAAGGACGAAAAATAAACTACATTGAAAATACATTAACAGATAAATATACTCGAGCAGAACTTTTAGCAACAGGTTTTGCAAGTATTACCGAGTATGCACGCTTAACTTTTTATCCGGTTGAGCTTTCCTTTTATTACGGCTATGCAAAAATTAAAACTAGTAACTTTTCTAATAAAAATGTTTGGATAGGCTTAATTATTATGTTAGTTTTAGTAGCAATTGCCCTATGGTATTTTAAAAGAAGTATATTATTAAGTATTGGCATAGTTTGGTATATATTGAGTATAGCCTTGTTTAGCAATTGGTTTGAACCCGTTGCGGGAATGGTGGGAGAAAGGCTTGCATATACTGCTTCTGTTGGGTTTTGTATAGCATTTGCGGCTTTCGTTTTATGTTTAAAGCCCAATTTTTCATTACTCAAGCCTAAGGGAATGGAGCTGGTTATTATTGTTATTTTAGGCATGCTTTCGTTGCGAAGCATTAGCCGCAATAGTGACTGGAAGGATCCAATAACCCTTATGGAACACGATATTGTACATCTTGAAAACTCGGCACAAGCACAAAATTTGTTGGCATTAAACCTAATGTATGTGTCAAATAGTAATAAAAATTTAAACCATCAACAGGTTTTGGAGATGCAAAATAAAGCAGCTTTTCATTTACAAAAATCAATAACTATTTATCCATATTTTTTTAATACAAATTTTGATTTAGCTCGTATTTACATAGACCTAGGAGATTTTATAAAAGCTAAAATAGCACTTGTCCAAGCACTAAACGTTGAACCAAATAACTTATTTGCATTGGAAGAAATGGCCAAGACCTGCTATGAACTTAAGTTGGTAGATGAAACCGAAAGTTATGCAAACAAATATTTGGCACAAATTCCACAAAACGAAAACTTGCATGAGATTTTAATTTATAACATGCTAGCCAATGGAAAATATGAAAGCGCCATTTATTATGCCGAGAGGGCAATGAGCTATTATCCAAGTAATCAAATTATACAAAAAATGTATAGAGACGCTCAAAATCTGCTGGGAGCATCTATTCCAAAAAACTAATAATTATTTTATTTAGTAATGATATAAGTCACTGCTAAGGGAAAACAGTTTAGCTAAATTGTACTTTCATTATATCAACCTACTATGATTATTAAAATTAATGCTCAAACTAGCATCAAACAAATACAAGACGCTTTTACAAGAAGATTTCCGTTTTTAAAACTTGAATTTTTTATTGATGCCAATGCAGATGGAATCTTCACTGCGAACGAAATGATTAAGGACCACGATAAGTCTATTGGTGAATTGAGCAAAACGACCTTAACCATTGCTATTGAAGTTCACGGCAGCAATACCATCACTGAATTGGAACAATCATTCAAAACTAACTTTGGGTTAATTGTACAGGTTTTTCATAATCGTAACCACACTTGGATTGTGTCTACTACCTCAGATCAATTAACACTTGAAATCCTTAATGCCAGAGCAGAAGAAGTTTCAAAACCATTAAATAACGAGACAATCGTTGATCCATCAGACAGAATGGAGTTGGAATAAAATTTAAGCCATAATAAGCCTCTTGTATATAAACTTACAAGAGGTTTTAAATGACTAGGCAATGGTATTCTTTCTTTCAGAAAAAATAGTTACTCCCACAAATGTTAATAGCAGTATTGCATGCACAGCATACTTAATAAATCCGTCTGGAATGAGCAAATATTTTGAAAGTAAAAACAAAGCCAATGCAAAACCTATGTATGCCAACAAACGCCCTATTTGATATGGAATAGGATAGTGTTTTACACCCACAGCATAACAGATTATTGCCATACTTGTATAGCAAATTAAGGTGGCCCAAGCACTACCCGTGTAACCTAGCAATGGCACTAAAATAATATTTGCCAAGATGGTTATAACCGCACCTGTAGTAGAAATGATTGCGCCTTTATTGGTATTGTCACTTAGCTTATACCAAATAGAAAAATTATAATACATACCCAAAAACATATTGGCAATTAATAAAACAGGCACCACGTGTAAACCCTCCCAATATCGGTTATTAATAAAGTGTTTAAACACATCAATGTATAAGGTAACCATTAAGAATAGTGCCAAACAAACCAGGGTAAAATAGTTCATTACTGTAGCATAAATATGGCGTTTATCATTGTCTTTTGCATGATTAAAAAAGAAAGGTTCAGCTGCGTATCTAAATGCCTGAATAAACAAACTCATTAATATGGAAAGCTTATAATTGGCACCATAAATACCCGTTGCCCTCAAGCCTTCTTGCACATCAGTATAAACATAAGAAATAATAATTCTATCTAGCGTTTCATTAATCATACCTGCAAAACCAACCACCATTAATGGTAAGCCATATATTAACATTTCGCGCCATAAGGTTTTATTGAAAGATGCATTACGTATAGCTAAAATCTCTTTCCACAACAACGGTATAGTAACAATACTTGCTATTAAATTAGCCAGAAAAATATAGCCGATATTTATTGTACCGTTATAAAGTGGTAGTAGCATTCCGGACTCATTTTGAAAGTAAGGACATAACAGCAAAAAATATAGATTTAAAAGTATATTGGTAAAAATGTTGATGTTTTTAACAATGGCAAATTTTAGTGCTTTGTTTTGCTGACGTAAATATGCGAATGGCACAGCACTAATAGCGTCTAAGGCTATTATTGCTGTAAAATAAACAACATACTCGGGGTGTTCGGCCACATTAATAACCGAAGCTATTTGCTGTGAAAACACACCAAATAATAAACCAAAAAATAATGATGAGCTAATTAAAGATGTTAAAGCCGTACTATAAACCTGAGCAGGCTTATCGTGTTTTTGAGAAAACCTAAAAAATGCAGTTTCCATTCCATAAGTTAACATCACATTAAAAAATGTAACATACGAATACATTAAGGTATTTATACCAAAGTCGGCAGTATCAAACAATGCTGTATGCAAAGGCACCAAAAGATAGTTTACAAATCGGCCTACAATCTGACTTAAACCATATACGGCTGTTTGTGACGCGAGTTTTTTGAGCGGATTCAACAGTGATTATTAATTAGGTTTCAAAAGTAATGTAAAATAATTAGCAGAATTTTCGTTGGTTATTAACAAACAGCGCAGGTTTGTATATTTTCGTGCAACATGTTTAAATATCTATTTTTACTATTTGGTTTTATTTCGGTTAGTGCCTTTGCCCAACAACAAGATGAGCAGTTGGCAGCCCAATACATGAGCAATAACGAATATGGCAAAGCCATTGAAGTATACGAACGTCTATTTAACAAGGGTAATAAATCAACCTACTTGTATGACAACTTGCTTACTTGTTTCTTTAAATTAAACCAGTTTGAAGATGCCGAGAAGTTGGTAAAAAAGCAACAACGCAAAGAACCATTAAGTCCTTATTATGCGGCAGACCTTGGGTTTGTTTACGAAAAAGCAAATCAACCCGATAAAGCAAAAAAAACCTACGACAACATTATACAAAAACTAAACCCCAGCTACGATGCCACGCTAGAAACAGCAAGTGCTTTTAGGAAACGTAATAAAACTGAATACGCGATTGCTACCTATCAAAAATCGCGAAAAATTAATGGTGATAATGCCAATTTGTTTTGTGTTGAATTGGCACAGTTATATGCCGAAAAACAAGAAACCGCATTGATGTTGCAAGAATACCTTACTGCACTTAACCAAAACCCTGAAATGCTGGAAGATGTTCAAGGATACTTGCAATTATACTTAGATAAAGATGCAGACTACGAATTACTGAAACAAACCTTACTTAAAAAAGCAAAGGACTTTCCAGCACACGAATTATATAGCGAAATGCTGGTTTGGCTTTATGTTCAGCGTAAAGACTTTGACAATGCTTTAGTTCAAACTCGCGCAATTGATAAGCGACAAAGAAAACAAGGGGAGCGTATTCTTTTGTTAGCCGATTTAGCAGTTGCTAACCAAAAATACGATGCGGCTGATAAGGCCTACAACGAAGTATTATTGTTAGGAAGCGATAAACCATTTTACATTAATGCCAAATTGGGTGTATTACATGCACGCAATCAAAAAATATTTTATAGCGGTAACTTTACACCACTTGATTTAATTGCTTTAGAAACCGAATACAATAACTTTT
Source organism: Chitinophaga pinensis (assembly GCA_943323675.2). Classification (GTDB taxonomy): domain Bacteria; phylum Bacteroidota; class Bacteroidia; order UKL13-3; family UKL13-3; genus UBA6183. The sequence continues at coordinate 30,969 of CALPIR020000003.1, forward strand.
TAAAAGAGTTTGGCAGATACCCTTTTACAGCGCAAAGCATAAGGGAACTCGCACACCTACAAGCATATTATTTATTTAAATACCCTGATGCCATTAGCAACTACAACGAGCTAATTAATATGCCCCGATTAGATAATAGGTTTAAAGCCGAATGTAAATTAGACTTAGGGGATATATATGTTTTGAAGGGCGAAGAATGGGAAGCCATGCTACTATACGGACAGGTTGACAAAGAATATTTGGAAGATCCATTAGGACAAGAAGCGAAATATAGAAATGCGAAACTGAGTTATTACTTAGGAGAGTTTGAATGGGCACGCGCACAACTTGATGTATTGAAAACAGCAACCACACAATTGATTGCCAATAATGCCATTGAACTGAGTTTACAAATACAAGATAACACCATTGATAGTAACGAGGAGCCAATGCGTTGGTTTGCACGTGCAGATTTGTATTTATTTCAAAACAGAATTACTGATGCTCTAAGTGTTTTAGATAGTATTGAACAAATTTATCCTAAACATGAACTTACTGATGATGTAACTTATAAACGAGCTGAGGTTGCTGTAAAAGAAAAGAATTATAACAAAGCGGTATTATTATATGAGCGCGTTTACAAGGAACATGGTAGTGATATTTTAGGTGATAACGCCTTATTTTACATGGCCGAAATTTACGAGAGCAAATTAAATAACAAAGAAGAAGCTCGTAAATGTTATGAGCTATTTATTGAAAAATATCCTGCAAGTTTCTTTTTAAACGAAGTTAGAAAACGTTATCGCGCTTTGCGTGGAGATAGCAATACCAACTAAATTAAAACAATGGTGTTTCCCTTATCTGTTTTATTGGGTTCATTAAATTCAGTTTTAAAGTAAAAGTCATGCGTTGACCAACTGAGTTGTGCAATGCTTCCCAACTTTCCGAAATATTTGGATCGGCAAATACCGGTAAGTTTAACTGAAACGCTCCTTTAAATAACCAAAGACTTACTCCTGTTACGTAATGTAAATTGGCATTGTATATTACACTATTCACGGTAGTGCTTCCACTTGTTGCAGAAACTAGTGTTCTGGTATTCATTACTGCCACATCAAAAAACAACCTAATAGGCAATACACCCGGAATGGTAGATGTAAAGTTAGCTGCTGCAGCCCAATCGTCTGTTTGCGCTAAACTGGCGTATGTTCTAAAACCA
>CALPIR020000004.1 GCA_943323675.2 Chitinophaga pinensis
AACCACTAGACATTAACGCCATAAAAATACTTGATGCACCCGGAAGCGGAACGACCTCAATGCCTTTCTCGTGTGCAATTTTTACCACATCGGCTCCTGGGTCAGCAATACAAGGTAAACCAGCATCGGTAATTATACCAACATCAAATCCGTGTTTAAACATGTCGGTAATTTCACGCATATCCTCTGCCTTACTGTGTTCGTTCCATAAAAGTATGGTTAACTCTTGTTGTGGTGATTCTAATTTAAGCTTATTGATTAAGCTACGGGCTATTTTTTCATTCTCAACAATAAAATATTTTAAGTGGTGAACTTGTTGACGCACAAAATCTGCAATAAAATCTGAAGGATTATCATCGGCTAAATAGTTGGGAATTAGCAATAAACGAGTTTTTCTTGGGGTATTTGTCGATGAATTGTTCATGTTTACTTACGAATTGTTTGCAAAGTTTTGATTTTAAAGCTATCCTGCAAGCTAAATTTTGTTGCTTTATACGATTAACAAATTTATTTTCGCTCGCTTATAAAAATTGAACAATAATAAATAACTAGATACAACATGTCGATATTAGAGAAAATCAGAAACAGATCGGGCTTAGCCATAGTAGTAGTTGGCGGGGCTTTAGCACTATTTGTAATTTCGGATGCGCTACAAAGCAACAGTCGTATTTTTGGCGGTTCGCAAAGTACAAGCGTAGGTGTAATTGATGGCGAAGAGATAGGTGTAAAGGCTTTCGAAGCTAAAGTTACAGAAAACACAGAGTTAACACGCCAACAAATGGGACCAGATGCCCCAATGGATCAAAATACCATTGATATGGTGCGTGAACAAACCTGGAGCCAAATGGTTATGGAAGGAATTATGGATGGCGAATACGAAGACCTTGGCGTTAAAGTAACCAATGAAGAATTAATAGATATGTTTGTTGGAGACAATATCCATCCACAAGTAAAGCAATCATTCACCAATCCACAAACGGGTGTTTTCGATAAGTCAATGGTAATTAGCAACCTAAAACAAATTAACGAAAAAGGAGATGCTGATGCTAAAAAACGTTTACATGACTTTGAAACCTACTTATTGAAAGATGCATTAACTAAAAAATACTATGGTTTAATCCGTAAGGGCGTTTATGCAACTTCTTTGGAGGCAAAATCATTATACACCAATCGCTCTAAAACGGTTGATGTTGATGCAGTAGCTTTAAATTATTTCAGCATTCCGGATTCTAGTATCACTACCGAAGAAAGCGACCTAAAAGCATACATGAATAAAAACATGAAGAAATATGCTGAAAAAGAAAACAGCCGTAAATTGGACTTTTTAATGTTTGATGCTGTTGCGAGTTCAACTGATACAGCAGCAGCTGAAAAGTGGGTAACAGACCAATTGGTACAATTCGCCACTGCAACAAATGATACTTTATATGTTGATGCAAACAGTGATATTAAATTCGATCCAACAGCTAAGCCTCGCTCAGGATACCCTGAAGAGATAGCAGGTCGTTTGTTCCGCGATTCAGTTGGTGCTATAGTTGGACCAATTTTTAGCGAAGGCAAGTATAATATTTATAAAATTATAGGAACAAAACAAGACAGTGTTTACCAGATGCGTGCAAGCCATATTTTGTTTAAGACAGAGAATGGCGATACCATTGCAACCGTTAAAAAAGCCAACGAAGTAATGGCTCAAATTAAAGGCGGTGCAGATTTTAGTGCCATGGCAGCGCAATATGGAACAGATGGAACAGCACAACGTGGTGGCGATTTAGGATGGTTTAGCGAAGGCCAAATGGTTAAAGAATTTAATAATGCGGTATTAGCTGGTAAAAAAGGTGATATGCTTGTATTAAAAACACAATTTGGCGTTCATATCTTAAAAATTACAGAAGATAAATCGAAGAAGTTAGTTTGTGCAGGTGTATTAAGTCATGCTATTCAACCAAGCGAAGCAACTACCTCTACAGCCTACAATGCTGCAAGTCAATTTGTAGCAAATTGTAATAATGCCGAGGCGTTTGAAAAATTAATTGCTGATCAAAAATTAATAAAAAGAACTGCTGAATTTGTTCGTGAAAACGACAAACAATTGGGTGGTGTAACAGAAGCACGTGAAGCAGTACGTTGGGCATTTAATGCTAAAAAGGGAGACATCTCTGAGGTATTCTCAATAAATGATAAGTTTATCGTAGCGGTTTTAACAGCAGTTCGTGAAAAAGGTAATGCAGATTTCGAAACAGTAAAAGCACGTGTTGAAGCTGATTATCGTAAAGAGAAAAAAGCTGAACAACTTTTAGAAAAAGCAACAAGTGCATTAACCGGTGCTAACAACATTCAAGATGTGGCTGCCAAATTACAGCTGAGCATCACTCCAATAACAGGACAATCTTTTGATAATAACAACATTGCTTATATTGGTCCTGACAATGTAATGGTAGGTACTTTGTTTGGCACAAAAGCCACAGGCAAAATAACTGGACCATTAAAAGGTGATAACGCTGTATACATTTATGCGATAAATAAAGTAACAGAAGCTCCAGTAATTACAGATTTCAGTATATTTAAAAATGAAGTTCAAACTCAGTTATCTCAACGTATAGAATACGCAACTTTTGAAACATTAAAAGAGTTGAAAAAAGTACAAGATAACAGACATAAATTTTACTAACATCTAATTATATGTTACACTACACTGCAGCCGGAAAAGGCAAAACAGTAGTGCTACTTCACGGATTTTGCGAAAACAACACCTGCTTCGATAAGCAGGTGTTGTTGCTTAAAGCCCATTGTAAAATAATCACCCCTGATTTACCTGGAGCAGGACAATCAGCAGTACAAACCAATACAACCATGGAACGCATGGCTGATGCAGTATATGAATTATTGGTTGATTTAGGAGAACATGATGTAGTAATGATTGGTCATAGCATGGGCGGTTACGTAACACTGGCCTTCGCTAAAAAATATGGTCATATGCTTTCCTCCTTTGGCTTGTTACACAGCACTGCAAAATCTGATACTGAGGAGCGAAAGTTAAAACGCGATCAAGCTAAAAGGCTAATAACAGAAAAGGGAGCATCGTTTTACGCAAGAAATTTTATCCCTCCCTTATTTCGTACTAACACGCCACAAGAGTTAATTACGCCTTACATTAAAGTGGCCGATGATTTGACAACTGAAGGCTTAAGCGAAGCTTTAATGGCCATGAAAAACAGGGAAGACTCTTTTGCTTTTTTAGCACAAACAGCATTACCTGTTTTTTGGGGAATTGGGAAGTACGATGAACTAATTCCTCAAGAAGATATGTTGAAGCAATCTTTGCTATGCAAGCAGAGTTATGTAGCCTATTTAAATAACAGCGCACACATGGGTCATATTGAAGAGCCTGAGTTATTGGCAAATCATATTATGCGTTTTATTTCCTGATAATTATTAGTGTGAAATCTGATAAATATCAACAAAATCTATATAAAGTAAATTTGTATTAGTTTTGTTGATATGACAATTACACAACTTGAATACGTTATAGCGGTTGATACCCATGGTAACTTTTTAACCGCTGCCGAAAAATGTTCAGTAAGTCAGCCAGCATTAAGCATGCAAATTCAAAAGTTAGAGCGTGAACTCGGTATTAGAATTTTTGATAGAAGTAGGCAACCAGTAGTAGCTACAGAAATTGGCATACGCATAATACAACAAGCAAGAGAAGTTATTAAACAATGTAACCGATTAACAGAAGTTGTTAACGAAGATAAAAAAGGTGAATTGGCAGGGCAACTTAGAATTGGAATTATACCTACAATAGCGCCTTATGTTTTGCCATTGTTTTTGGTCGATTTCATGAAAAATCATCCAAAAGTAAATATAGAAATTATAGAAGTTACCACTACGCAAATTTTACAACAGCTTAAAAATGATCAATTAGATTGTGGTATTATGGCCACACCTATTGACGCAGGTTATTTGCAATACAAACCTTTATTTTATGAACCGCTAGTGGCATACATGAGCGATGATAATAAATTATTTAGCAAAAAAACTTTGGTGCCGGATGATATTGACCCCACTGAAACTTGGATACTAAATGAAGGACATTGTTTGCGTAACCAAGTTTTAAACCTTTGTACAGGAAATAAAGGAAACTCGAAAAATAAACAGTTTCAATACCATACAGGCAGCCTAGAAACACTTAAAAGAATGGTGGAAATAAACAGTGGGATAACCATATTACCTGAATTAAGTATTTTTGACTTTAATGATGAGCAAATGGAGCGTGTAAGGTACTTCAAAAAACCAGATCCAGTTCGAGAGATTAGTATGGTGATCCATCGGGTTGACTTGAAAAAACAGTTGATTGAAAGTTTTACAACCGCGTTGCTTGCAGCAATACCCACACGCATGAAAAAAGACAGGGAAAAAGTAGTGATTGAGTTTTAAGACTATTTCTTTTCGCGATTCACCTTATCTAATTCAGGTGTTGCATGGATACGAGCCAAAAATGTGGTAGTGCCCTGCTTTACCCAAATACGTGAAGCCAAAATCACCCCTACAACAAGTCCAAACAACAGCATGCTTACCGATAATACTAGGCCTAATGTTCCCGATACATACAGGTAAATAATTATGGCTATAACTACGGCTATTAAAAAAGGTGATGCAATAATTTTCAACCAACTACATACATCAATTAAAAACGCCAATACTTTCATTTGGTATATTTTTATTTTAACCAAATTACATGTTGACTATGTGTAAATCAAAAAAGCACTTGTAAATTTTTATTGTCCTGAATTTCAATACATTTGAAGTAATGCTTTTAGGGCATGTAACTTATAACCTGTCTGAAACGTATAACCACAGACTCAATGACAGTAACAGAATACAACAGTTGTGTTAATCAATATGCTGATGGTGTATTTCGCTTTATACTCAAAAATATAAAAGATGAGGATAAGGCCAAGGACATAGTGCAGGATGCATTCGAAAAACTATGGATTAAACTAACAGACATTGATGCAGTAACTGTAAAATCATACTTATTTACAATTGCTTACAATACCATGTTAGATACCATTAGACGTGACAAATTTGTTGGTGATTTTGAAAGTGTAAAAGACAAAAACTTTATAACATATAATAATTATAATGATGTAAAGGAAATTTTGAATGAAGCACTCTCTAGACTAAACGATATACAGCGTGCTGTAATTTTACTTCGCGACTATGAAGGATATAATTACAACGAAATAGGAAAAATTACAGGATTAAGTGAGAGCCAGGTTAAAGTGTACATTTATCGTGCACGCATTATTTTAAAAGAGTACATCGGGAATTTATATCAAGTGATATGAGTATAAACAGAAACAATTATGAGTCTTACCTAATAGATTACCTTGATGGAACTTTACATCCATTTCAAGTGGCTGAGGTATTATTGTTTTTAGATCAAAATAATGATATAAAAGAAGAATTTGACAACCTAAATAGTGCCGTTTTACTAAATACAGAAACATACTTCGATAGCAGCTTCCTTTTAAAATCAGAACAAGACCGTAACCAACTCTTACTAATTAAAGAAATTGAATCTGACTTATCAAACCTGGAGGCTATTGAACTCCAAAATGCCATCAAACAAAATCCCAAACTAGTTGTAGCACAAGAATTAGTTACACTAACTGTGCAACAACCAGATTATAGTTTGGTATATCCAAACAAAAAAGAACTAAAAAGGTCAAACTTATCCATTGTATGGTATACACCATTGGTGAGAATAGCGTCAGTATTGGTATTATTAAGTGTTATTGGATTTATTTATGTCAAACTTACTAAACAACAGCAACCCATTACAAACAATAAACAAAATACCAATCAAAATACCAATGCACCAATAGCTGATGAACAAACGAAGTTAGCATCAACAAAAGCATTAAGACCAAAAGTAATTTATAATGTAACAGCACAATTAGGAGGTAATAAAGTAGTGGTAATTAACAAGGTTGTTGCCTATGCAGAAAAAGTATCTGCTATTAAACCGCATTTAATTACCATACATCTTACCGGTTATTCCAACCAACAAGTAAGCGCTTCTAAATTAAGTTTTGTTAAACAAAAAGAACAAGTACAGCAAGATCAATTTAATGAAATTAAAAGTTTATTAGTAAGAAAATTAAGACAAAACACCAACCAACTAATAGGTGAAGCCGATACCAACAAGCAAATTACATTAGTGGGTCTTATAAATAAAACAACAGGTATCGATTTAAAAATTGATAACGATACAACATCAGGACGAATCAATCATTTTGAGTTAGCTGCACTAGGTTTGTCTTGGTCTAAAAAATAAAAAACTTAAGCTAAGGGCAAGAATTATTAACTACAAAACGTATCACTATAAAACCAATAAAATATGAAAATTAAACTGCTAAAAACACTCGTTTTAATAGGCGCTCCGCTTATTTTTTTAAAGCCCATAAAAGCACAAAACAGCCAACCAGTTGGTGAGTTTACAAAGATAAATTTAAGTGGTATTGCAAATGTTGAATTGGTAATTGCCGATAGGTATTCGGTATACATTCAAAACAATGCCGACCGACTTATTGGCGAATTGAAGGTAATAAACAACGAGCTTCACATTGGCGAAGATTTTAGTGGAGCGGGTAGAATAAAGGTTTTTGCGAAGTTAGTAACTGATATAAAAATGGATGCTGGGGCAAAGTTAGTGTGCTTAGACACGTTGAAGTCGTCTGACCTTAACATCATCATGGATGGCGCATCAAAGGCTCATTTAATAGTATCTAATAACAACATAAAAGTAAATATGGACGGTGGTGCAAATTTGATACTCGGTGGTAAAGCAACTAATGCAGTAATAGAAACAGATGGCGCAGTATTACTAGATGCAAGTAAGCTAACGGTTAAAAATATGAACATTGAAGCCGATGGTGGAAGCCACGCAAAAATTTTCGTGACAGAATCGTTGCATGCAAAGGCTGACGGTGCAAGTTTGGTTACTTACCAAGGGGAGCCAAAAAACAAAATATTTAGTATTGACGGTGCAGGAAAAATTAAAAGTAATACCGATGAGTTTACTGCTGATTTGAATATTAATATACCACCATTTAAAAATATACCCGAAGCAGATACCACTCGTTTGAAAATTGGTAAACGTAAGTTTATTATTATTGATGATGATAAAGCTGATAAGGAAAAACCTGCTGATAATAACGAAAAACGTAGACGCATGAAACGTGTATTCGCTGGATTGGAAACAGGAGTAAATGCACTAACAACATCAAGCATGAACTTTACGCATGGTAACGACTATAAATTTTTAAATACCAAAGTTGGTAGCTCATGGCTATATGGAATAAATCTTTTTGAATTTGATGGTCATATTATTAAAAACAAACTCGCTTTAACAACTGGATTAGGGTCACAGTTTAGCAATTATCATTTTGAAGGCAATTCTTACATCACACCAAATAGTGATACATTGAGCAGCACGGATGCGGGTGTAGCCCTTACTAAAAACAAACTCTACACCTATGATATAAATGTACCTTTACTAATTAAGTATGCACCAGGCAGTAAAAAAGAAGCTCATGGTGGATTTCACATTGCTGTAGGTGCAATAGTAAGATATACCGCAACAGCAAAAGTTGTAACCGAAACAACGGCCAGAGGTTCTGAAGATAGGTTAACATTTAAAGACGATTTTAACATAAATGCTTTTAGGGTTGACGGGACTGTGAGATTGGGATACAATAAAATTAAACTGTTTGCCAACTACGCATTAACACCTTATTTTAACAACAATAAAGCTCCTGATGTTAGGGCGTTTGCCGCAGGAATTATGCTTATTGGTTTTTAAGATTACATCAACACCTAAAGAAAACTAAAAGGGCAGAAAATCATTGATTTTCTGCCCTTTTCTATAATTGACAACTGTGATTATTTTATACTAAACGCTTTTTTCACTTTATCCATGTAATCTAATTTCTCCCAAGTAAATAATTCAACTTTTTTGGTTATTTTCTTACCATCAGGAGAAACAAAAGTTTTGGTTACTATTTCGTTTTTACGACCCATATGACCATATGCAGCAGTTTCACTGTAGATAGGGTTACGTAATTTCAAACGAGTTTCGATTCCGTATGGAGTCATGTCAAATATTTTCTCTACTTTCTTGGCAATTTCACCATCAGTTAATTTAACTTTTGATGTGCCATATGTATTGATGTAAATACCCATTGGATCTTTAACACCAATTGCGTAGGAAACTTGCACTAACACCTCAGAGCATAAACCTGCAGCTACCAAGTTTTTTGCGATATGACGTGTAGCATATGCAGCACTTCTATCAACCTTGCTTGGATCTTTACCAGAGAATGCACCTCCACCATGAGCACCTTTACCACCGTAAGTATCAACAATGATTTTACGACCTGTTAAACCGGTATCGCCATGCGGACCACCAATAACAAATTTACCTGTTGGGTTGATATGGTATTTAATATCGTTGTTAAATAACTTAGCGAATTTTTTATATTTAGCCTTAACACGTGGAATCAAAATTTCAATGATATCTTTCTTAATTTTAGCTAGCATTTTAGCCTCTGTATCGAAATCATCATGTTGTGTTGATACCACTATAGAGTCGATGCGAACTGGTTGGTTTTTATCATTGTACTCTAGAGTTACTTGACTTTTTGCATCAGGACGTAAATATTTAATTGCTTTATTTTCTCTGCGCAAAGCAGCTAATTCAATTAATACTTTATGCGCAAGATCTAAAGCCAAAGGCATGTAATCATCAGTTTCTGCAGTTGCATAACCGAACATCATACCTTGGTCACCAGCTCCCTGGTCTTGTTTTTTCTTACGATCAACACCTTGATTAATATCTGCAGATTGTTCGTGAATAGCACTTAGAACACCACATGAATTTGCTTCGAACATGTACTCGCTTTTGGTATAACCAATTTTCTTGATTACATCACGAGCAATGGTTTGAACATCAAGATAAGCCTTAGACTTAACCTCACCCGCCAAAATAACTTGTCCGGTAGTTACCAAAGTTTCGCAAGCCACTTTTGATTCTGGATCAAAAGCTAAAAAGTTGTCAATTAAAGCGTCCGATATCTGATCGGCAACTTTGTCCGGGTGGCCTTCGCTAACCGATTCTGAAGTGAATAAATACGCCATGTTTATTTAATAGTGTTATGTTTAAACTTAGTCGGGCAAAAATACATTTTTATATGAAGTTACAAAGCCTTGATTGTTAAATTTAAAGATTGATTAAAAGCCTACCAAAATAAGCAATTGAAGCATTAAATTTGCACCATGCAGGATATAGAACCTCATTTTAGGTGGAGAGACTTCTACCAAGCCGAGCACGACAGCAAGTCGCCTTTTTTTGAGCGCGAGTATAGCGAGTTTGAGTTCACCAATCAGATATACAATTACCTGATACATCCGCAATGGGATGATTTTGGGTCGAATACCTTGTATGTAAAACTATTATTTACAGAATACAGTGAAGGTTATGCCATTATCGAATTAATTGGCGAATGGAACGATGCCATTAATAATGATGTGATGCTTTTAAAGCGAGAAGTAGCCGAAATATTAATAGCAGAAGGTATAAATAAGTTTATTTTAATTGGCGAAAACGTATTAAACTTCCATGTTAGTGATGATTGTTATTATGAGGAGTGGTTTCAAGATGTTGAAGATGGATGGATAGTGGCGCTTAACTTTCAAGATCATGTGTTGGATGAATTTAGAAGAAATAATATTGATTACTACCTAAATTTTGGTGGAGATTTGGATGCTGTGAATTGGCGTAAATTTACTCCAGCACAATTATATATATACGTTTTAGATATAATTAGTAAACGATTAAATTAGTGACTGTTATAGCAACAAAATAGTTTTTAAACTGAACACTATTAAAAATAAATTCACTATCCATTAACAAGAAAAAGGCAACTCTAAACTTCGTAGAGTTATCCTATTTGTGTTAAGTACCTTCATTTTCTACCCTAAGCTTTGTATACTATTTTGATGCAACAACTCAATCTTTCGTCAACATTCAAAACCTTAGTTGCTGTTAATCCATTTGCTTCTAATGTGCTTTTGGCCTTAAAACTTCTTGTTTAAAAATATTACCCCAGTCTAGTTGTATTATAATTTGGGTGTACTTATACAAATAACATCATATACAGATTGCTAATCCGGCAAAGGTTGTTGTATTAACTTTAAGCTAAATACCCAACTCGATTTCTCCTTTATCTTCAGCTTCTTTTAACGCCAAAATTTGGTCTAAAGCTGCCGGAACAACATCACTACAAATGGTTAAAAAAGTTCCTTTGCGGGCATTTTTTATGGCAAAGTCAATTGCATCAGTTTCCCGTTTAAACGAAGTCACTTTTTTGTTGGGATCAACCTCTCTTATGCCACGTTTTATCAATTCAATAATTTCATCTTCGGTGCGGCCACGTAAATTTTTATCTTGCCTTATTACAATTTCATCAAACATTTTAGCTGCCTGCCTGCCTAGCCCAATGGTATCTTCGTCCCTTCTATCACCTACACCAGCAATTACGCCTACATGGTTAGCATCTATTTTACTAAGCATTTCACCAATGGCTTCAAAACCCGATGTATTGTGTGCATAATCCACCATCAACTCAAAGTTTTTAAAGCGGAAAATATTCATACGACCAGGCGTTTGCACTGGACCAGGTATAAAGGTTTGAAGAGCCACACGCATATCTTCAATTTTAAAATTGCGAATAAACCCCGCCAATAATGTTGGCAATACATTGGCTATATTATAAGTAGCCCTTGCACCGAATGTAAGCGGAATATTCACTGCCTTTTCAATTCTAATTTTCCAAGTACCCTTACAAATGGTTACATATCCGTTTTCGTATACCGCAGCTAAACCGCCTTTGGTAATATGTTCTTTAATTATAGGATTGTTTTCGTCCATGCTAAAGTATGCAATATTGCATACACATTCTTTAGCCATGCTTACCGTATATTTATTATCTGCATTTAAAATGGCATAACCCTCAGGCAAAACACTCGCGGGCACAACTGCCTTTACACGGGTAAGTTGTTCAATGGTGTCAATATCTTGCAGACCCAAATGGTCTTCGGCTATATTAGTTACTATGGCAATATCGCAATTATGAAAACCAAGTCCAGCGCGCAGAATTCCGCCACGTGCAGTTTCTAATACCGCAAAATCAACCGCTGGATCTTTCAATACAAACTCTGCACTTACCGGGCCCGTGCAATCACCACGTAACATCAGCTGATTTTGAATATAGATGCCATCTGTTGTGGTATAGCCAACTTTATATCCCATGGTTTTAACCATATGTGCCATTAAGCGTGTGGTAGTGGTTTTTCCGTTTGTGCCTGTAACAGCAATAATTGGAATACGTGCACTACTTCCTTGGGGGTATAACATATCAATTACTGGTTCGGCTACGTTTCGTGGAATGCCCTCAGCTGGATCAATGTGCATGCGGAAACCAGGAGCAGCATTTACCTCTAAAATTGCACCTCCATTATCTTTAACAGGTTCGGTTAAGTTTTCGGCCATTATATCAATGCCACAAATATCTAAACCTATAATGCGTGCAATGCGTTCACACATAAAAATATTATCAGGGTGCACCATGTCCGTTACATCCGTTGCGGTTCCTCCTGTACTTAAATTTGCAGTTGGCTTTAAAAGTAATTCTTCGCCCTTAGGTAAAACACTTTCTAGGGTAAGATTGGCTTTAGCCAGCATGTCTAGTGTAAATTCGTCAACCTTAATTTGTGTTAATGTTTTTTCGTGACCATATCCCCTACGTGGATCTTCATTTGTTTTATCAATTAGCTCTTGAATATTACTAATTCCATCACCAATTACAGAAGCGGGCTTTCTGATAGCAGCTGCTACAAACTTATAATTAATAACCAGCACACGGTGGTCTTGGCCTGTAATAAACTTCTCTACAATTACCCCTCGCGAGTATTTTTTCGCAGCCTCTAGACCACGTAAAGCATCTTCCCAATTGTTGATATTAGTTGTTGCACCTTTACCATGATTGCCATCAACGGGTTTGGTAACAATGGGGTAACTAATGCGCTCTAGCGCCTCCTTCAAACCGTCATCGCTGTATACAATTCTTCCACGCGGAACAGGAATTTCTGCAGCTTCTAATAAGTTTTTAGTTTCTTCTTTATCACAGGCTATATCAACAGCTATACTGCTTGTTGTGCTCGCAATGGTGGCCCTTATTCTTTTTTGATTCATACCATAACCTAGCTGAACCAAAGAGTGTCTATTTAACCTGATGTAAGGAATACCTCTTGCTATAGCCTCGTCAACAATACAACCTGTACTTGGCCCAAGGCGTTCTTCTTCACGTATTTCTCTTAAATTTTGAATATCTTCAGCCAAATGATACTCATTACCCGCAATTAATGCTTCGGCAATACGCACTGATGCATTTGCAGTGAATATCCCGGCTTTTTCCTCCATGTAACTAAACACCACATTATAAATCCCCTCTTTACCCGTACTACGTGTTCTACCAAATCCACAAGCCATACCAGCAAGTGTTTGAAGCTCTAGTGCTATGTGTTCTATTACATGGCCCATCCATGTTCCTTCTTCAATCCGCTTAAAAAAACCACCAGGTGTGCCAATTGAACAACGGTGCGAATGCATGGTAGGGAAAAGTTTTTGCAATCGCTCCCCAAATCCTTCAATTTTATTTGTAGGAAACTGCTCAAGCTCCTCTAAATCAAGACGCATTTGAATTAATTTATGCCTGCGAATGCTCCAGTAATTTGGACCGCGCATTACTTTGATGTCTAGAATTTTCATAGCAAAAAGTATAAAGATTGGGGTGATTTTAATTAGATGCATTTTACATAAAAAACTTGGATTAACTAACGGTATATTTTTGTGGGCGGAATAGGTTATTCAGGGGGAAAATAAAATTGTGTAAACAAGGCATGCGTTTATCTTTGCTGCTTCACTTATAAATTAACATTGTTTTGGAAATACCTAAAGGAAAGCTGATTTCGGTGGGGGGGGCAGAAGACAAAGGAACTGATTTAGAACAGGGGTTTATTCAGCGTAACCGCTTAAATTTCTTTGAACTTGGCATATTAAAACGTTTTATAGATGAGGTTGGTGGCGTTGAGAAACGCATTGAAGTTATTACCACTGCATCATCAATACCAGTTGAGGTAGGTGAAAATTACTTAGATGCTTTTGGCAAAATAGGCTGCAAAAACATAGGTGTTATTGATATTAGAAAACGTGAAGATGTTTTTGAAGAAGGGTTTATCAATCGTGTTAAAAATGCTGATGGTATCATGTTTAGCGGTGGCGACCAACTTAGGTTAACTTCTATTTTTGGTGGTACAGAGATATACAACGTGTTACACGAGCGATATTTTAACGAAGAAGGCTTTGTGATTGCAGGAACAAGCGCGGGTGCGATGGCCATGAGTAATACCATGATTTATCAAGGCAAAAGCGAATTGGCCCACTTAAAAGGTGAGGTTAAAATTACTACTGGTTTAGCATTTATGGGTAATGTAATTATCGACTCTCATTTTGACAAGCGCGGACGTTTTAACAGATTGGCTCAAGCTGTGGCTAGTAACCCGCAATGCACAGGTATAGGCTTGGGAGAAGATACAGGGGTAATTGTTACTGGTGGTAATAACCTAGAAGTTGTAGGAAGCGGTGCTGTTGTAATTGTTGATGGAAGAGACATACGCCATACAAATATTACCGAAGTTGGCATGGGCGAACCAATAGCATTAGATAACTTACGTGTAAGTATTATGGTTAGAGGCAACCGATATTTATTAAAAGAAAGAAAGTTTATAGCCAACGAGACTGCTACAGCATAAATTAAGGAGTTAAAATTAACTCCTTAATTTATGCTATTAATCTTCGTAGATTTTTATTACTGCATCAGTGTTCCCTTTTTTATAAGCTCGATACATCCCTTCGCTATTAAAAGGTAACTCAATATTTCCTGATTTGTCAATTGCAATCAAACCACCTTCACCGCCAAACTTTACTAATTTATCTTTTACAACAAAATCACAAGCTTGCTTAAGTGAGTATCCTTTGTATTCCATTAAACAGCTAATATCATAAGCAACAACTGCACGTATAAAATACTCGCCATGACCTGTACAACTTACTGCACAAGTATGATTATTGGCATATGTTCCAGCACCTATCATTGGGCTATCGCCTACCCTACCAAAACGTTTATTGGTCATCCCACCAGTTGAAGTTGCAGCAGCAATGTTTCCCTGCATATCAAGCGCTACGGCCCCTACAGTTCCAAACTTTTTACCTTCGCCACTATTTACTGTATGATCAAGTTGATAACCATCATTATCCTTCACCTCTTGCCATTGTTTGTATCTGCTTTCCTCAAAAAAGTACTCGTCTGGTTGCATGGGCAATTGCATGATTTTGGCAAATGCTTCTGCCTCTTTTCCACACAAAAAAACATGCCCACTTTTATCTTTAATTAACCGAGCTAAAGCTACTGGATTTTGCACATTGCTTATGCCACTAACAGCACCCGCCCCAAGCGTTTTACCATCCATAATACTTGCATCCATTTCGTGCGTGCCTTTATTGGTAAAAACAGCCCCTTTACCTGCATTAAACAAAGGGAAATTCTCAAGTGCAATAACGGATGCCTCAACGGCATCAATACTTGAGCCTCCTGTACTTAAAATTTTATTTCCCACATCAATAGCTTCTTGCAAGCCTTTAATGTATAAAGCCTCCTTTTCGGGTGTCATTAAACTACGTAAAATAGTACCTGCGCCACCATGCACTGCAATACCAAAGTTTTTATTCATGCCGCTAAAATAACTTAATCCCTGATTATTCTTCCGAAACCTATTACCGAAGGCACAAAAGAAGAAACGAAGGAGGTAGTTAAAGCCATCTAATTTAAGTGGTATTAACCGCTCATTCAATTTTGTTCGTATTACAAAGGTAATTTAGATACCGCTGCTCCAATGCGGATTTAACCCAAGTTGTAGAGAAGTAATAAACTCCTGCAGTATTTGACAATGCATAACTTGTGGTTGTATATAAAGTCTTTTACACCTCAAACAATAACCCTACTTTTGTGGTTAATAATCTAGCTGAATTTATTGGCTAATTCATTTCCATGGCAAAAACAAAAAAATCCGAATCAGTTGATTCGATTAACGAAGAAGAATATATTGAAATACTTGGCGCAAGAGAGCATAATCTTAAAAATATTGATGTTCGTATTCCGCGCAATAAATTAGTTACCATCACCGGCATTAGTGGGAGTGGAAAATCTTCCTTAGCTTTTGATACAATTTTTGCTGAAGGTCAGCGCAGGTACATGGAAAGTTTTAGCGCATATGCACGTCAATTTATTGGTAACATGGAGCGTCCGGATGTAGATAAAATAAATGGCCTATCACCAGTAATATCAATAGAACAGAAAACAGTAAATAAAAACCCAAGGTCTACAGTTGGTACCATTACCGAAATTTATGATTTTATGCGATTGCTTTATGCAAGAGCAGCAGACGCATACAGTTATGTAAGCGGTGAAAAGATGGTAAAAATGACTGAAGAGCAAATTGTTTCAGGAATTATACAAGAATTTGAAGGTAGCAAAATTGCGATTTTAGCGCCATTGGTAAAAGGAAGAAAAGGACATTACCGAGAACTTTTTGAGCAAATACGCAAGCAAGGTTTTACCAAAGTTAGGCTTGATGGAGAGGTAAAAGATATTACACCCAAGATGCAAGCCGACCGTTATAAAATTCATGATATTGAAGTTTTAATTGATCGGGTTGATGCCAAAAAAGACAATAGATTTAGGATAAACGAAAGCGTAAAGAGTGCGCTTAAAATGGGTAAAGGAACCTTGGTACTATTGGTTGGCGATGGTAAACAAGAAAAGGCATTCCATTTTAGTAAATTTTTGATGGACCCTAAAAGTGGTATTAGTTATGATGAACCTCAACCAAACACATTTTCGTTTAACTCCCCTTATGGTGCATGCCCAAAATGTGATGGACTGGGAGTGGTTAGTACACTCGATGAAAACAATATCATACCCGACACAAAACTGAGTATTAATAAAGGTGCAATTACTCCATTGGGTGAGCCAAGAGATAATTGGACATTTATGCAACTACGCGAATTAGCTAAAAAACATAAATTTAGTTTTGCAGATCCAATTGAAAAAATATCACGTGAAGCCCTTGATGTAATTTTACATGGCAGCGATGAGCCATTAGTTATTCCTTACCAATATAACAGTGGTTATACTCAAAATTATACTGCAACATGGGAAGGATTGATTCCATTTATTACAAGGCATTATCACGAAAAAAGTAGTGATTCTGTTGTTAAATGGGCAGAAGAATTCATGACCATTGATGCATGCCCCGAGTGCGGTGGGGCAAGGCTAAAAAAAGAATCTCTTCATTATAAAATTGGAGGTAAAAATATTAGTGAACTTGCGGCATTAGAAATAACAGCATTAGGAGAATGGTTTGAAATTATTGAAAAGCACCTTGACAAAAAACAACTGATTATTGCGTCAGAAATTTTAAAAGAAATTCGCAACCGAATAAAATTTTTGTTGGGTGTAGGCATTGATTACTTAACACTAAATTCGCCTTCAAGAACCTTAAGTGGTGGGGAAGCTCAACGCATAAGACTGGCAACGCAAATTGGTTCTCAGTTGGTGGGCGTTTTATATATTTTAGATGAACCAAGTATTGGTCTACACCAAAGAGATAACAGCAGATTAATTAACTCGCTAAAAGAGCTGCGTGATGTAGGTAATAGTGTAATTGTGGTTGAGCACGATAAGGATATGATGGCCGAAAGTGATTACATTCTTGACATAGGTTATGGCGCAGGTATTCACGGTGGCCATATTGCTGCACAGGGAAGTTGGAGTGATATTTTGAAATCAGATTCGCTCACTGCGCAATACCTTAATGGTAAAAAACAAATTGAAATTCCTAAAACACGCAGAAAAGGAAATGGCAAAACCTTATCATTAAAAGGAGCAACAGGTAATAATTTAAAAAATGTTTCTGTTGATTTCCCACTAGGTACATTTATAGCAGTTACAGGAGTTAGTGGTAGTGGTAAGTCTACATTGATTAATGACACCCTCTATCCAATTTTACGCCAACACTTTTATGGTTCGCATCAAAAACCTCTTGCCTATAAAAAAGTTGTTGGCCTTGAGCATGTAGATAAAGTAATTGATATCGATCAAAGCCCTATTGGTCGAACTCCAAGAAGTAATCCGGCAACCTATGTTGAAGTGTTTTCTGACATACGTAATTTGTTTGCCAACTTACCTGAATCTAAAATACGAGGCTACAAACCAGGAAGGTTTTCATTTAATGTTAAAGGTGGGAGATGCGAAACTTGCCAGGGAGCGGGTATGCGCACCATTGAAATGAATTTTTTACCTGATGTTTATGTGAAATGCGAAACATGTAATGGTAAAAGATACAATAGAGAAACACTTGAAGTAAGATTCAAAGGCAAATCAATTAATGATGTGCTTGACATGAGTATTGAAGAGGCTGTGAAATTCTTTGAGAACACTCCCCTAATACTTAGAAGGATTGAAGCATTAAATGATGTAGGATTAGGATATATTACACTAGGACAACAAAGTACTACACTTAGTGGCGGTGAGGCACAACGTGTAAAATTAGCTACCGAATTAAGCAAACGAGACACCGGAAACACATTCTACATTTTGGATGAACCTACAACCGGATTACATTTTGAGGATGTGAAAGTGTTGTTAGATGTGCTACAAAAATTAGTTGATAAGGGCAATACCGTATTAGTAATAGAGCATAATTTAGACATGGTTAAAGTTGCAGATTACGTTATTGATATTGGACCAGAAGGTGGTAAATACGGTGGTGAAGTTTTGTGTGTAGGCACACCAGAAGTAATCTGTTTAGAAAAAAGAAGTCATACTGGAATTTATTTAATAAAAGAGCTGCAGGGTACAAAATAAATAAGGTATGTTACATACACTTAAAATAGTGCACGTGATAAAACCAATTTTTAATTGACTTGCACAAACCCACTTAGGCATCATTAAATGATTTATTTTTAGCTAAAAGGAGCCACTAAATGTGGCTCCTTTTGGTATTCAGCTTATTTTAAAATTTCCATCCTAACGTTACAAAATAGTTTATCCCAGCTGCTGGCATAAATAATGCTACAGCCCCACGTGCACCCGTTTCGCTAATTGTATTGGTACCTGCAGATACACTGCCTGTAGTAGCATATTTTTGATTAGCCATATTATTAACTCTAAGGCTTAATGTTGGTAGCCCCGTTTTAATCCATTTACTTAATTTAAAAGTAGCATTTACATCCACATAATTAAATGCAGGTGCTACTATACTCTTGTCACCTGTATTATCTAGATACTGTAATCCTACATACCTATAGATCACATCAAACGCTAACCAATTTGTAACATTAGCTTTTACACCTTGATTAATAATAACATTTGGTGACAATGCCGATGCAACATTTTTAAAACTAATTACAGTATCGGATACACCATACGTGGTACTTAAGTGTTGGTTGATTTCCTTAATCTGATTATTACTAAAAGATGAGTTGTTGTATAGTGTAATGTTCTTGCCCAATTTATAAGCTAACTCTAATTCTACACCCATTCTTTGGCTTGATTTAACATTAGTAGTAATCGTGTATCCAAATGCATTTATTTGACCAAGTCCAATAATCTGATTATTGAATTGCATATTATATACATTAGCCTTTGCTACTAATCTATCGCTGGTATATTCATAACCCAACTCCATATCTAATACCTCTTCAGGTTTAATATCTCCTTGTTTGGTATCATTGGTTGCAAAGTCATCTTGAAAATAATCAAAACGTGTTGGCTCACGGTTAGAAACACCGACCATAGCATAAACACTATGCTTTGCGTTTACAGCATATTTGCCACCCACACGCCAATTTAAAAAAGTCCAATTCATGTCATCAACTTTGTAACCCCAGTTACGAATAGCCATTTGTTTCTCGCTGTAGCTAAAATTAGCATGTCGTAGTTGTACATCAGCAAATAAATTCAATTTGCTAGTAACCGCGTAGGTAGATTTAGCAAAGGCACTAACCTCACTTTTTATACCTGTATTATTGTATACCTGATGGTTTTGAATAACGCCAGAGGGCAATACACTACCCCAATTTATTTCCATAAAATGGTTACTGTTTAATTGATTGGCATGTATTCCTGTAACCAAATCTAACTTGGTTGTTTTGTAGTTGTAATTGGCAAATGCGCCAAGAAAATTTTGGGTTAATCGGTATGATGTCATCATATCACCAGCGGCATTTAAGGTATCGTTGCCTATAATTGCATTGGGCATATTGAAGTAGTCGTAATTATATCCCCAAGCGCCTGGAAACAGGAATTGAAATTGAGGAGCAGACCCACGAACATAATAAGCAGACGAACTGATTGTATGCCTTGCGTTAAATGTTTTAACGTACTGCAATTGATAAAAATTTTGCATAAACGCATCGCGTTCTCCATTCACAAAAGAATTAAATGTTCTATCTTTTTCTAAAGTACTTTTATCAATACCCAAATACGAGAGCTGATTTTGTGCGAATCCGCCAAACAAATTTATTTTTAGGATGGCTTTGCGCATTTTGTATCCTGCACTAAAGGCATAAGAACGAATCGTGCTTCCAGCGTTTTTGCGATAACCATCTGTACTTAAATGGCTGTATCTGCCATAAAACATAAAACGATTGTGCAGTAATCCGCTTTGTAACTCAACCGTGGCACGTTGCGAGTTAAAAGATCCAAAACCAATATTTACATTGGCCTCTGCATTTTCTGACAGGTTACGTGTTAAAATATTGATAGAGCCACCAAACGCTGAAGTACCATTGGTTGATGTACCAATACCTCTCTGGATTTGAATACGCTCTGCACTACTTGCTAAGTCTGCAAAATTGTTAAAATAAACACCTTGATTTTCGGCATCGTTAACAGGGATCCCATTGATTGTGGTATTTATTCGAGTTTGATCCATACCCCTTAATCTGAAAGAACTGTAACCAATACCCGTACCATTATCGCTTTGCATATTAATGGATGGCGTAAATCTAATCAGGTTAGGAATGTCAGCGCCATAATAACGTTCGGCAATTTGCTTTGCTTCAATAGTTGTTTGGGTAATTGGCATAATTTGTTTGGCCTTAATACCAGATATAACCACCTCTTGCATACCGTTTTTGGCAGATTGAATTGCGCTCGAATCTTCTTGAGCGAGTAAACTGTTTGCTGCCATTAATGGCAGTACAAATAGAAATTTTTTAAACATGTTAAATTAGTTAAGGTTAAACAAAAACAGCAACCGGGGTAGGCTGCTGAAATCAATTGTTTACCTTCTTGGAATGATTACTGAGTTAGATTGTGCACCAACTAAATAAATAACCATGAGTTTGTCTACTCCCTTCGCGAGCATTACCTCGGCAGGTTCCAAGGGTATGATCTCAGGCAGTAGGTTTTTAGACCCACTACCACCCCAAAGACAGGTGCAAATGTATGCTTAGATTTTTGATTTTAACAAATTGATTTTAAAAGACGTTAGCATCGAAATAAAATATCCATAGTTTTGAAGCATGATATTTACCAATTACCTTGAAATTGCAGGTGCGGGTTTAAGTATAATATATAGCTTGCTTTTAATGCGCGAAAAAACCGTTGGTTGGTGGTTTGGTATTGCATCATCGTTAATAGGGATATGGCTTTTTTATCAGACTAAAATTTATGCTCAATCCATTATTAGTTTGTATTATGCTTTAGTAGGTGTTTACGGTTTATGGTATTGGAAAAATGCAGAGCGAAAAAACGAACACATTCATAATTGGCATATTACTACTCACCTAAAATTTATTACCCTTTTTTCGTTACTAAGTTTATTGTGTGCGTTTTTATTTGATAAATACACCGATAGTGCAAGCCCTTACTTAGATAGTTTTATTACTGTTTTTGGCTTGTTGGCATCCATAAAAGAAGCAAGAAAAATTTTAACAAGTTGGGTATATTGGTTTGCCCTAAATGCGTTTAGCGTTTTACTTTACTACCAACAAGAATTATTTTATTACGCAGCATTAATGGTGGTATACACCCTTATTTGTGTTGGTGGCTTTATAAGTTGGTATAAAATATTCAAACAAAATCAAGCTGAAAACAATAATGCTTAAAAGCTATTTTATTTTAATACTGCAGCTCACCATTTTATGGTCGCTAAAATCAAATGCCTTAGCATAGTAGTTGTAAAAAGTGAAACGGTTGTCGCCCAAAATATAATCTATCCTAAAGCTAGGCATTGCGCCAACGTAGGTTCTGCCAAATCCACTGCCAGCTTCTGTAAATGCATCTTTCATTTCACCTTTAATGGTGCGATATGCATACGATAAAGGGGAGTCGTTAAAATCTCCACAAACTATTAATTTGTAAGGACTTTTTTCTATAAAATAGGCAATGCTATCTGTTTGTTTGGCACGCATTAAAAAAGCATATTTCATTTTAGAAACAATGCTTTTGTAGGCATCCACTTTCTCTGCGTCATTTTCCAATTTAATGTCTTTTACGGCCTCATACTCTCTACGCTCGAACTTAATAGATTGCAAGTGGGTTGCTATTATCCTTAAGGTATCTCCATAAGCAACTATATCAGCGAAAATGGTATAATTACCGCTACTCTGATCATGCTCAACAACACCTTTATTTACAACTGGAAACTTAGTTAATATACCAATGTTATCACACAACCACCTGCCCTTTTGTAGTTTAATGTTAACCCGATTATATTTCTCAAACTTCTTTTTAAAGGCAGTATAAGCTCTGCTAGAATCGGGAACCGAAATATTACTGAGCTCCTGCACACACAATAAATCAGGATCAAGCTTATCTAGTTTCTCCGAAAACATGTCTACATCTTCATTACCTTTTCCATCAAATAAACCAAAGTACCTTGCATTAAATGTAATTACGTTAATTGAATGTGCTTGTTTTTGCTCAAGCTTTTTTGCATTTAACTGAATAAATTTGGTGATATGCCCCCATCCAATTACAATTACTGCTAATGAAAACAGAAACTTCATGTTAAAGAAGATTAGCCAATAGATAATGAATAGCACATTGATTAAAACCACAGCTGGGAAGGCTAGGCCTAAAAAAGCTACAGGCCATAATAAATCAGGGCTAATATATGGTGCTGCATAGGTAGCCAATAGCGCTAAAATTGCTATGCTATTTAATATAAATACTATTCGGTTAATAATAAACATAACTAATCATTGCTGGCTTTAAACAAAATTTCTTTTTCACGCTTACTCAAACTTTCGTAACCACTTTTTGATATTTTATCCAATATCAAATCCACATCTTTTTGGGTAACGCGAACCTTTACTTTATCGCCTTTGTGCATTGTTTTATAATGCACTTTTAATTTTGATTTTTTACTAAAAAGGCTACCTATTGTATCAAAAAGTTTATCAAAAAAAGTGTTGGTATAAAGGTACTTAATAAACATGAACCCAAATATAGCACCACCTATGTGTGCGATGTGCCCACCTGCGTTTCCGTTTGGTATACTTATTAAATCAAGTATTACACTAATTAATGCAATCCACTTTAATTTAACATCGCCCAAAAAAAGCAACCTAATTTGGTAATTTGGAAGAAGTGTTGCTGCCGAAACTACAATACTTAAAACTCCAGCTGATGCACCTAATGCATATGCAACATGCTTGGCTTCATTAAAAGCGGGAAAAACATTGTAGGCCAACATGTATATCACCCCACCGAAAATACCTCCTAAAAAATACGATTGGTAAACGCGTTTGTTTCCTAAATATTCATGTAACAAACCACCCATCCAATGCAACCAAAGCATATTAAATAATATATGCAAAAAGCCACTATGTAAGAACATGTATGTAAATAAACTCCATGGCTTATAAGCGAAGACAGATAGGTTGGCAGGTAAAGTGAAATAACTGGTAAACGATTGTGTTGAAACACCACTATTAAATAAAAACGAAAACACATTTACAACAGCAAGTATTAAAAAAACGGCAACATTTGCCGCTATGATGCGTTTTACGGCATGATTGCTTAGTAGGTAATTTTGTTTTATTTCCTGAAACAGATTCATAAGAATAACGACTACTTAATAAAACGTATCTCTACGTGTTTTATTCCAATATTTAATTAAAATGAAGCCAAAAAGCATCCCACCTAAGTGGGCAAAATGCGCCACATTATCGCCCGGATTGTTTGAAATACCCTGATACAACTCTAGCAAGCCATAAAGCATTACAAAGTATTTAGCTTTAATGGGTACAGGAATAAAAATCATAAACAACAAAGTATTTGGAAACAACATACCAAAAGCCAATAGTAAACCATAAACGGCACCACTTGCGCCAACAGTAGGCACGTTAAGTTTGCGCTGAAGCAGCGCTTCTGCAATTTCGCGAGAATATTGTGTGTACTGAGGGTTTGCTTTATCTGTGCTCCAGTTTCTTAAAAAATCTTGCAACTGGTCAACATCAAAAAGGCGTGTATCTATTTGTTGTATTTCATAAAATGCCTCATAACTAGGATTTGCCAAGTAGGCATTAATAACTTCTTTTACTTGGTTAATTTCGTAAGCATTTATACCCAAATGGAGCGCTGCCGCGCCAAACCCTGTTACAAAATAATATATAAAAAACCGCTTGGGGCCCCAATGGTTTTCTAATGCACTGCCAAACATCCACAAACTAAACATATTAAAAAACAAGTGCATAAAACTGCCATGCATAAAAATATGTGTAAGGATTTGAAAAGGCCTAAATAAAGTAGACTCGGGATAATACAAACCAAGGTTTTGATTTAAGTTGTATCCGAAACGTTCTTCGAGAACCACACTAATAAGGAATAACAACCCATTAATTATAATCAGGTTTTTAACAACAGGTGGTAATATACTAAAGCCTTGTGGTCTAAAATTATTTTGCATGATTTGGTTTCAATCAAAAATTAAACCCATACCAAGAATGGGTATTGAACCTGTCAAAAATAAAAAACATCTGCTGTTTTGTGGCAGATGTTTTTAATGAATTATAAACGAAAAATTGTTTAGTGTTTATCCTAAATACGCTTTTAAGATTTTACTCTTGCTAGATTTACGTAATCTGCGCAAAGCTTTTTCTTTAATTTGGCGAACACGCTCACGCGTTAAACCAATTTTTTCGCTAATGTCTTCTAAGGTGTGCGCTGGGCCACCATCTAATCCGTAGTAATATTTCAATACATCGCGTTCTTTTTCGCTAAGTGTAGAAATAACACGGTTAATTTCTTTTTGCAACGACTCGTTAATCAATTGCACATCTGGTCTTGGCTCATCGTTGCTATCTAAAATACCTAACAAGGTGTTATCCTCGCCTTCGGTTAAAGGTGCATCAATAGATAAGTGCCTTCCTGTTGAACGCAGTGCGTTTTCCACTTCTTGCAGTGGTAAGTCCATTTCAATGGCTATTTCTTCAACAGTTGGCTCGCGCTCTAATCTTTGCTCCAATTTAGCTGCAACTCCACCAATACGACCAATTGAACCTACTTTATTTAACGGTAAACGAACAATACGTGATTGATCAGCTAACGCTTGTAAAATAGATTGACGAATCCACCAAACCGCATATGAGATAAATTTGAAACCGCGGGTTTCGTCAAAGCGTTTGGCAGCTTTAATAAGTCCTAAATTTCCTTCGTTAATTAAATCGCCTAAGGTTAAACCTTGATTTTGGTATTGTTTTGATACCGAAACCACGAAACGAAGATTTGCATTTACCAATCGTTCTAGTGCTACCTGATCTCCTTCACGTATCCTACGTGCAAGTTCCACTTCCTCTTGGGCATCAATCATGGAAACTTTACTAATTTCGTTCAGGTACTTGTCTAGCGATTTACTCTCACGGTTGGTAAACTGCTTACTAATTTTTAACTGTCTCATTGTTGGATGTTACTCCTTACTATTAAATTAAAGGGATGCAAATTTGGTGAAATATAAGTGATTTTACAGTATTATCAACAAGTTTTTTACATGTATGGCTATTTTGGACAACCTTACTTTATTCAAATTTTTATTGCGCTGATTTACAATAATCTAGCAAAGGGCGGCATCAACTTCATTTTCCTTTAGTAACCTTTGCACTTGTACTAATGATAAAAATCATAATCAATATGGCTCTCTTAAAATCTACGATGCTCACCATTTTAAGCTTTTTCGCTTTGGTATCTTTTGCCCAAAAGCCAACCATTTTAGCAGGGCCAATGCCAGGTTATATAGAACATAAAGAAACTGCCATTTGGCTCCAAACCCAGTGTGCTAAAAAAGTAAGCCTGCAATATTGGATAGCAAACGATGATGCTAAAAAGGTATCAACACTAACCAAAACCGTTGACAATTGCCAAATAACCAACCACCATTTTATAATTGGCGATTTGGCTATAGGTAAAACGTATAAGTACCAAATTTTATTGGATGGTAAAGTAGCTAATTTTCCATATCCACTCACTTTTAAAACCAAACCTTTGTGGGAGTGGAGAACAAACGCGCCCGATTTTAATTTTTTAGTGGGTAGTTGTTTATATGTGAACGACAGCGCATACGATAGGCCCGGTAAACCATACGGACAAGGCACTGATATATTCCTAAAAATGAATGAGAAGCCAAGTGATTTTATGTTGTGGTTAGGTGATAATACCTATACGCGTGAAGCGGATTATGGCAGTGTAAGTGGATTAAATTATAGGTACCAGCATACCCGTGCAGATAAAAACTTACAACCATTTTTGGCATCGCGTAACCATTATGCAACTTGGGATGACCATGATTTTGGGAGTAATGATGCATGTAAAACATACCCATTAAAGGAAACTACTTTAAATCTTTTTAAAAATTATTGGGCCAATAAAACTTATGGCGAAAACAACCAAGGCGTATATAGTATGTTTAGTTTTAGCGATGCTGATTTTTTTATGTTAGACGACCGTTATTTTAGAGATTACCAGTTTTTAAACGACTCGTTAAACCCTAATAAAACGCAGCTTGGCGAACAGCAAATTCAATGGTTATTTAACAACCTAGTATATAGCAGGGCACCATTTAAATTTATTGCAATTGGCGGACAATTTTTAAATGAAAACACAGATAAAGAAAGCTATAATTTTTATAAAAAAGAACGCGAACGCATCATTAATTTTATAGTGGTGAATAAAATTAGTGGGGTGATTTTTTTAACTGGCGATAGGCATCACACCGAACTGATTAAAAACACAACGGTTGAAACAAGCCTTGGCTATGCGTTATATGATTTAACGAGCAGTGCCATGAGCAGCCGTGCAAGTGATTTAAGTAAAAGCCCTGAGTTTAGTAACCCCATGCGTGTAGCGAATACATTGGTTATGGACAATAATTTTTGCAACATCAGTATTAGCGGAACCCGCGGCAAACGCTTATTAAATATGCAATGTTTTGATAAAAACGGTGCATTAAAATGGGAACATAAATTGGGTGAAGAAGAGTTGAGGGCTAAACGATAAATACAACTATTAACCAACCCTAAGTTTTAAATATTACCTGAACTCATTTAGCAATTTCAAATCTCATAACCACATAAAATAATTGAAAATATGAATTGCCAAACATAAGGCACACATTTGCGTATTAAGCTACAGTAGAATAATTAAAATTGGGGTATAGCATAAAACCCAACAGTTAAAACTGATAGCCCAAATTAAATGTTATATCGAAAAAAGCACCTGGGCCTGCGAAGTAAAAAAAACCTCCAAACCCACCCGTACCAGTATCATGTTCACCTTTAATATTTGGGCACAATTTAAAACCTTGCGAACAGTACAAAGAAAACTTTCGGTCTCTATCGAAATATATTTTCTGTCCAACTCCTGCACCCGCCAAAGCATATAATCCTACAGAACCAAACGTATGCCCTGCACCTACTTTAGCGTATTGCACATGATCTATATTACGCTCCGTTTTGGTATATTTCCTCAGCTCTACATATCCATGCTGACCAGGGGTAATTTGATAAAATCGGGCATAACTTAATACCCATGAAAGGTTGTCTGTAAAACGGTATTCTATGGCAATTCTAGCTTTAGTTACAAAACCAATCGGCTGATTTACATATGCGGTAATTTGATTCTTGAAAGTTGAATCTTGTGGCTCTGCATGTAAATTATTTAAAATTTGCATGATGAATAGGGCAAAAAGTGTGGTGAAAATTTTACTCATATTTTAATGTTAGTTTTTTAAATCTTAAGTCGTTTTTACATACATCTTGTTTAGTTGGAATTACAAATTTGAAATCATTAAAACCTGTAACCGAAATTAAACTGGAGATCGAGAATGGCACCTGGACCCGAAATATTAAAAAAGCCTTTAAAAGGGTTTGGCGCAGTATCATGACTACCATTAGTGGTTGGGCAATACTTTGCGCCTTGTACACAATAAAGAGAGTATCGTTTGTCTTTATCAAAATATATCTTTTGTCCTGTTCCAATACCTACTACTCCATACGTACCTGACGCTCCAAACGAATAGCCTGCACCAAGTTTTGTATAAATGGTATACTCAACTTTTTCGTTTTTCCCAAAATACCTACGCAATTCAACATACCCTTGTTGGCCGGGAGATAAACCATAAAACAAGGTATGGTTAAATAGTACCGAGGTTTTGGGTGTAAACCTACATTCAAAAGTTAACCTCAGTTTTGTAGTAAGACCAATGGGTTGATTAACGTATATGGTGTACTGGTTTTTAAAAGTAGAATCTGTTGATGCTGCTTTAAGTTTGATTGAACAACTTATAAAAAATAGGGCAATACATATCGTAAAAAATCTAATCATAACTTGTGTTTTTTGTGACACAAACATGGTAGCTTTAAACTAACAACGTAAACTGACTTTTACTAAATGTGAAACTAATATTTGCACAAAATGCAAATGTAGAAGAGATCAGTTGCAGATAATTGATGGAGAGCATATGCACGATATAAGTGCTGTGATTAGGCTGTTGCTTATCAAATAGAAATCTCAACCACCTCGAGTGACCCGAGTACTCGGGTCTTATCGAGAGGTGGATTGTTCAATAAAATCCCACATTTAGCTCCGCTGAACTTCATCTCGATACCCCGAGCACTCGGGGCAAATACTGACGCTATGGTCACCACCAGGCTCTATGAGGCTGTACTTTTCAAATGGAAATCTCAGCCACCTCGAGTGTCCCGATGTCAAATCGGGATGTATCGAGAGGCGGAGTTTTGAAGTAGAATGTTTCCCTAATCCACATTTAGCTCCGCTGAACTGCGTTTCGATACTTGCCCCACGGCAAAGGCCAACGCAAAGCAAACTCGATGAGGCTGTTGATTATCAAATGGAAATCTCAGCCACCTCGAGTGATTGCTAAAAGGGCCGAGCATAGGGGCAATATTATCGAGAGGTGCTTGTTAAGCAGAACTGTATGTAATAGTTAAATAGATTATATTCGAGTATGCATATACACCCTATATTCTATGTTTACATTTTAAAGTGTGCTGATGATAGTTTCTACATTGGAATGACTAATCACCTCGACAAGAGAATAAACGAACACGAATCGGGTAAGTATCCTGGAAGCTACACTTATAATAGAAGACCCATCGAATTGATGTTTTACGAAACATTTACCGATCCTGAATCTGCATATTTTTTTGAACAAAAAATCAAGAAATGGTCAAGGGCTAAAAAGCAAGCTTTGA
This sequence comes from Chitinophaga pinensis, assembly GCA_943323675.2. GTDB lineage: Bacteria > Bacteroidota > Bacteroidia > UKL13-3 > UKL13-3 > UBA6183. The sequence continues at coordinate 28,964 of CALPIR020000004.1, forward strand.
TTGAGGAGAATTATCATCGTTTACCTGATTTAGCTAAGAAAAAATTCCTTACAAAGTAGACGTTTATCGCATATATAGAAGCCTCTTCGATTTCGGAGCGCTAGCCTCAAACACTTGTGGTATCGAGAAGTAAAATGTTTACAATAATTCCTTTTCTCACTTCACAACTCGATACCCCGATTACTCGGGACACAACCCACCCAAAGCTCACTCGAGCAGGCTGTACTTTTCAAATGTAAATCTCAGCTACCTCGATTGATTGCTCAAAGGGCCGAGCATGGGGTCAATATTATCGAGAGATTATTCTCAAATTAAATCCCACTCTCGATACATGAACTGACGCACAACCAAACCCGAAGCTCACTCGAGTAGGCTGAATCTATATCAATGGAAATCTAAGCCACTTCGAGTGATTGATCAAAAGGCCGAGCGTGGGGGCAAT
>CALPIR020000005.1 GCA_943323675.2 Chitinophaga pinensis
AACAAGGGCAACTTTATCTTTACCAATAAACTGTTCGCCTATAACAAACGCCTGTGCTAAACCATCAGGGCTAGGTTGTTCAGCATACTCAAATCTACAACCAACTTGGCTTCCATCACCTAATAATTTTTTAAAACCAGGTAAATCATGCGGTGTTGAAATAATTAATACTTCACGAATACCCGCTAACATAAGCACCGATAACGGATAATAAATCATTGGTTTATCGTAAACAGGCATTAATTGTTTACTAACAGCAAGTGTTAATGGGTGTAAACGTGTACCGCTACCTCCTGCTAAAATTATTCCCTTCATTTAGTTGTTTTCTATTTGTTTAGCGCGCTAATAAAGTGTACTAAACTACTTTTTATATTTTAATTACGCAATTTTATGGCTAAAACTAATGGCTAGCATACATTTTATTGTAGTAGTTTTGATAATCACCACTGGTAACTTCATCCATCCAAACCTGGTTATCCATGTACCAATCTATTGTTTTTTCAATACCTTCTTCGAATTGTAACGATGGTTTCCAACCCAATTCATTCATAATTTTATTGGCATCTATGGCGTAGCGTAAATCATGTCCTGCACGGTCGGTTACATAACTAATCAACTTCTCCGATTCACCTTCATGTCTGCCCAAACGTTTATCCATTGCCTTACAAATCACTTTTATCAAGTCTATATTGGTCCACTCGTTAAAGCCACCAATATTATAAGTTTCACCAACATTGCCTTTATGAAAAACATCATCAATTGCACGCGCGTGATCAACAACATACAACCAATCACGTACATTCTCCCCTTTACCATAAACTGGTAATGGTTTATTGTTTCTAATGTTATTGATAAAAAGGGGAACTAATTTTTCAGGGAATTGATTCGGGCCATAGTTATTTGAGCAGTTACTTATTACCACACGAATTTTATAGGTATTATGATAAGCCCGCACAAAATGATCGCTAGCGGCTTTACTTGCACTGTATGGGCTTTGAGGATCATATGGTGTACTTTCTAAAAAGAAACCATCATCATGCAAACTACCATAAACCTCATCAGTAGATACATGATAGAAAAGTTTATCACTCATGTTGTCTTTCCATGCGGTTTTGGCAGCATTTAATAAGTTTACCGTACCTACTACATTAGTCATTACAAAGTCCATCGGATTTGTAATACTTCTATCTACATGGCTTTCGGCAGCTAAATGGATAACATCCGTAAATCCATATTTATCAAATAAATTGTTTATTTCGATAGCATCAACTAAATCAGCTTTAATAAAAGTATAATTAGGTGCATTTTCTATATCGGTAATGTTTTTAAGGTTACCAGCATAAGTAAGTTTATCTAAATTGTAAATATGATAATCAGGGTACTTGTTTACAAACAACCTTACTACGTGAGAACCAATAAAACCGGCTCCTCCGGTGATTAAAATTTTTTTATTCGTCATGTTATTCAATACTTATTGTGCACTTTAAAAGGTGCAAATTATTAGTTATAAATGGTTATTTACCGTTAGACATCAGCTAACTAAACGCCCTTATTATTAAAAGCAATATATAATTTGTAGACAAATTATTGGTTAGCTCCCTTTAACGCTTGTAAATGTAACTCCCACTTCCAAGCTGTTTCGAGTGCATTATCTAAAGTTCTTTCCGCTTTCCATCCCAATATATTCGCTGCTTTATCGCATGATGCAAAAATTTGTACAACATCTCCTTCTCTGCGCGGACCAAATGCATAATTTAGTTTCTTACCGCTTACTTTTTCAAAGGCAGCTACCACCTCTAGCACTGTATTTCCATTTCCGGTACCTATATTAAATACAGCATATTGGTCTGTATGAGTATTTAAAAACTCGATTGCTTTTACATGTGCTTTTGCTAAATCTACCACATGAATATAATCACGAATACAGCTGCCATCTCGTGTAGGATAATCGTTACCGAAAATGGTCAGTTTCTCACGCATTCCTATGGCAGTTTGTGTTACAAATGGAATTAAATTATTAGGAACTCCATTAGGTAGCTCACCTATTAATGCGCTATCGTGCGCTCCAATTGGATTAAAGTAGCGCAAGGCAACAATTTTAGTAGTGGATGATTTTGCTACATCAAACAACAACTCTTCACCTATTTTTTTGGTATTACCGTATGGCGAGTTTGCCTTAACAATTGGCGAGTTTTCTGTAATTGGAAGTGCATCAGCTTTTACATCGCCATAAACCGTGCAACTTGATGAAAATACTAAATTTTGAACACCATGAGCTTGCATGGCTTCAACCAGATTTAAAGTACCACCAACATTGTTTTCGTAATAGGCCAATGGTTTTTCAACCGACTCACCAACTGCTTTATAAGCTGCAAAATGTATAACCGCTTTTATATCAGGATGTGTTACAAAAACGTCATTTAGTGCATGTTTTTCTCTGATGTCAACTTTTATAAAATCAAAAGGTTTACCCGATATTTTTTTAATGTTATCTACTACTTGCGGACTAGAGTTCTCAAAATTATCAATGGCTACCACATCGTATCCTGCTTGCTGCAGTTCAACTACCGTGTGCGAGCCAATAAACCCAGCCCCCCCTGTTACTAATATTTTCATATTTCGAAGGTTAAAAACAGGCTGCAAGATAGGGATTTAGCCTGAAGATAATAGCAGTAATGATTAAGTTTTACGATATACGTTTTAGCATTTAATAGGTAAACGTTCCATGTGCAGACTTAACAATAACTTCCTTTTTATCTGCCAACTCTACATGCCCAATAACCTGAGCATCAATACCAAATGATTTTGCTAATTGAATCAATCCATCAGCGGTTTTTTCGTTAACATAAAACTCTAGCAAACTACCCATGTTAAATACCTTGTACATCTCGTGCCAATCACTACCACTTTGCGACTGAATCATTTTAAATAATGGTGGAGTAGCGAATAGGTTGTCTTTAACAAAACGTAACCCGTTAGTGTAGTGCAAAACCTTGGTATGTGCGCCACCGGTGCAATGTATCATACCATGTATTTCATTAAAATAATGATCAAATACCTGTTTAATGATTGGCGAAAAAGTACGTGTTGGTGATAATATCATTTTACCTACGTTTAAAGGGTGACCCTCAACTTTATCAGTTAATTTTAACCCTCCTGTGTATACCAATTCGTCAGGTACCAATTGGTCGAAACTTTCTGTTACATTTTTGTAATGCGCAGAGAGCACATCATGCCGAGCCATGGTAAGCCCATTACTACCCATGCCTGCATTGTATTCTTTTTCATAAGTGGTTTGTCCGAAACCAGCAAAACCTACAATCACATCACCAGGTTTAATGTTCTTATTATTGATAATGCTGTTGCGTTTTGTACGGGCTGTAACTGTACTATCAACAATGATGGTGCGCACCAAATCTCCCACATCAGCTGTTTCTCCTCCTGTAGAATGTATATTTACTCCGTAACTGCTCAGCATTTCAATAAATTCTTCCGTACCTTCAATAATGGTTTGAATAACCTCTCCTGGAATTAAATTTTTGTTTCTACCAATTGTACTTGAAATTAAAATGTCTTGGTAAACACCCGCTGCTAATAAATCATTTGTATTCATCACAATTGCATCTTGTGCAATGCCTTTCCAAACGCTTAAGTCGCCCGTTTCTTTCCAATATAAATATGCTAAACTACTTTTGGTACCTGCACCATCGGCATGCATTAAGTTACAATACGCAGCATCACCACCCAAAAAATCAGGAACAATTTTACAAAAAGCTTGAGGAAATAACCCCTTATCAATATTTTTAATGGCAGCGTGTACATCTTCTTTTTGAGAGGAAACGCCACGTTTCATGTATTTATCGGAAATCATTGTGCAGAAACTAATTTACTGCGAAGATAATACATCATTATCAAAACAATTACCCCGAATTAATCAACAACACACTTTTATTATTTGTGTATTGCAGCGGTATTCCTACTTTTGAAGCATGCAGCAACGCAAAAAATTATTTTTATTAGACGGTATGGCTTTGGTTTACCGTGCCTATTTCGCTTTTAGCAAGAATCCAAGAATCACGTCTTATGGTTTTAACACATCGGCCATCTTTGGCTACGTGAATACTTTGTTAGATGTATTAAAAAAAGAAAAACCAACACATATTGGGGTAAGTTTCGATACATCGGCACCAACAGCCCGCCATGATGAATATGAGCATTATAAAGCACACAGAGATGAACAGCCTGAAGATATTACTAAAGCCCTTCCATATATTTTAAAAGTTACCGAGGCGATGCGAATTCCGCTTTTAATCAGGGATGGATATGAAGCTGATGATGTGATTGGCACTTTGGCTAAAAAGGCAGAACAAGAAGGCTTTGATGTATTCATGATGACTCCCGACAAAGATTTCGGACAATTAGTTAGTGAGCATATTTTTATTTACAAACCCGCACGCATGGGCAACGATTTTGAGATTTTGGGTGTACCAGAAGTTTTAAAACGTTGGGAAATTACCGATATCAAACAGGTCATTGATATTTTAGGTATGTGGGGTGATGCAGTAGACAATATTCCTGGAATTCCTGGAGTAGGTGAAAAAACCGCAAAAGTTTTTGTTCAAAAATACGGTAGTATGGAGGGGTTGTATGAGCATGTTGATGAGTTGAAAGGCAAACAAAAAGAAAATGTAATTAACTTTCGCGAACAAGCATTTTTAAGTAAACGATTAGCAACTATTGATACCAATGTTCCAATAGATTTAGTTGAAGAAGAATTGATACTAGAAGAACCCGACAGAGATGAAGTTGAAAAACTTTTTACCGAATTGGAGTTTAAAAATTTAGCCAAGCGTGTACTTGGAATAGAAATGGAGGTAATTGCTAGTAGTAACAAAGCAACAGCAGCAGCCTCTGTTGGTTTCGACTTGTTTAATCAAGGAGCATCAACTACATCAACATTAAATGAGGCTGCTATAGAAACCGAGACAACAATCTTAAACCTAAATAACATTAGTAATACACCACATGAATACATACTTATTGAAACTGATGATGAGTTACAAACAGTTTTAACAGAATTATTGCAGCAGCCCGAGGTTTGTTTTGATACTGAAACATCGAGCTTAGATAAAATAGACAATAACATAGTTGGCTTTAGTTTTAGCTTTAAAGCTCAACATGGATATTATGTAGCATGCCCCGAAAATTTTGATGAAGCAAAGCGTTTACTAGAAATTTTTAAACCAGTTTTTGAAAGTGAGTCTATTACCAAAATCATTCAAAATGTAAAATTTGATTTGAGCATTTTACAGATGTATGGCTTAGGTTTAAAAGGGCCAATTTTCGACACCATGTTGGCGCACTACTTAATAGAGCCAGATTTGCGCCATGGTATGGATTTTTTATCGGGGGTATACTTAAACTACGAACCAATAAGTATAGAAACATTAATTGGTAAAAAAGGAAAGAGCCAATTGAGCATGCGTGATGTAGACTTGGAAAAAATAAAAGAATATGCTGTTGAAGATACTGACATCACTTTTCAACTTAAACAAAAATTAGCCCCTCAACTTATTGCGTGCGAAGCAGAAAAATTATTATTTGAATTGGAACAACCGTTAGTTCCTGTTTTAGCCAATATGGAAAAAGAGGGAGTTAAAATTAATAAGAAATTTTTAAATGATTATTCAGTTGAACTTCAAATAGAAATTACCCAATTAGAAAAACGCATAATTGAATTAGCAGGGGTAGATTTTAACATAGCATCACCCAAGCAATTAGGCGAGGTTTTATTCGATCATTTAAAACTTGACCCTAAAGCCAAGAAGACCAAGACAGGACAATACCAGACCGGAGAAGATGTTTTGCAAACACTAAACGAACACGAAATTATACGCTGTATTTTAGAGATACGTCAACTACAAAAATTAAAATCAACTTATGTTGACGCTTTGCCTGAATTGATTAATAAAACTACAGGGCGTTTGCATACTTCATTTAACCAAGCGGTAGCAGCAACAGGAAGATTAAGCTCTAATAATCCTAATTTACAAAACATACCCATAAGAACTGATAAAGGTCGTGAGGTACGTAAAGCATTTATTGCACGAAACGAAGAATATGTACTTTTAAGTGCAGATTACTCACAAATAGAATTACGAATCATTGCATCAATGGCTAATGAAGAAGCAATGATTGAAGCATTTAAACAAGGGATTGATATCCATACAGCAACCGCTGCTCGTGTATATGGAATAGAAGTAAAAGATGTAACTTCTGAACAAAGAAGAAATGCAAAAGCAGTGAATTTCGGCATTATTTATGGCCAATCAGCATTTGGATTATCGCAAAGTTTGGGCATACCACGTAAAGAGGCCGCAACCATTATTGATGAGTATTGGAAACAATATCCAAACATTAAAAACTACATGAACATCACCATTAATTTTGCTAAAGAAAATGGTTATGTACAAACTTTAATGGGCCGAAGGAGATACTTACGCGATATCAACTCGGCCAACTTTACCGTGCGCGGATTTGCCGAACGAAATGCCATTAATGCACCAGTACAGGGCAGTGCAGCCGACATGATAAAACTCGCAATGATTAATATCTACAATCGCATGCAACAATTAGGTAACCTTAAATCGAAAATGATTTTACAAGTTCATGATGAATTATTGTTTGATGTCTTTAAACCAGAAATTGAGTTGATGAAGCAACTGGTAAAAGAAGAGATGGAAAAAGCAATGCCATTGCAAGTACCTGTTATTGTTGAATCGGGCATTGGCGATAATTGGTTAGAAGCGCATTAGTAAATCCATTAATATAATTAAATTATGAGTTGGTTAATTCCTGATATTACTTTTTTAGATAATAAATTATATGATTTACTGCTATTCGCAGTAATACTAATTATTGGACTTTTATTTAAACGATTTGGAGCTAAGTTTTTGAGTAAACAATCGTTTCGGATTTTTAAATCATTCTCAAGTAATCAATTTAGTGATATTTTTATTGAGTTACTTCGCAAGCCGTTAGAGCAACTCATCACTGTACTTGTTATATACTTTGCTTTCGAACGACTAAATTTTCCAAGCACTTGGCAATTAGTTCCTGTAGATAAAATTGGCATACGGTTAATAATGCTCGTGGTATGGCAAATCGCATTTTTTATTGTTGTTTGTAGAATACTTTTGAGGACAACCGATTTTTTCACTTTTGTACTAATAAATCGTGAATCTTTACCAATCTCGCCTGAATTAGGAAACTTTTTAAAGGAGTTGATTAAAGTACTCATTGTTGTGCTCTGCCTATTTGCAGGTTTACGTATCATTTTCCATGTTAATATTACCGCATTAGTTGCTTCATTAGGTATTGGAGGTTTAGCAGTTGCATTAGCTGCACAAGACACATTAGCTAATTTATTAGGATCATTTGTAATATACCTTGATAAGCCATTTAAAACCGGGGATTTAATTGAAGCAGGAGAAATAAAAGGAAGGGTTGAGCATGTTGGATTTAGAACCACACGTATAAGAACCCTAGAAAAAAGTTTGCTTACCGTACCTAACAAGAAGTTAATTGATGTTGCATTAAATAATATAACACTAAGCGAGGCACGCAGAGTAAAGTTTGAATTGGGATTAACCTATGCCAGCAAATCGACTCAAATTTTAAATATTATAACTGATATAAAAACGGTTTTGTTAAATCACCCCAAAATTGGAGAAGACATTACCGTTCATTTTACGGATTTCAGTACAAGTTCTCTTAATATTTTGGTGTTGTATTTTGTAATGAGCAACGAATATGAATTAATGGTGGAGGTGAAAGAAGAAGTGAATATGGAGATAATGGCAATTGTAGAAAAACACAACTGCGATTTCGCATTCCCTACTCAAACTGTATATATACAAAAATAGGTAAAACAAAGTTTAAGTCTGGTGCATACATCATCAAAAAGTGTAATGTGATATAGGAAATAAGTCACGTAAAGGTATTTTTTTTGTTATTTGTGTCAATATTTTGACAATTGCTAAAAAAACTCAAATTTAATTTGTGATTAATAAAAAATCACGCATCTTTGTATTGCGTTAAAAGAGAAAATAAAAATAAATTTATTTTTAACCCTTCTCTCAAAACCGACTGCGGGCGTAAAGCGCAGTCCACTAAAATTGCCCTCGTGGGGTTTAATGGTTATACAGGCTAATTAAGGGGCTCTTCGGAGCCCCGAGATTAGCTGTTTTTGTTTAAAGTAATTTCTATTTCATTTTATTTCTTGCTATTGTCATCCTTCCTGCTGAAATTTGGTGTCTATACGTTATTAACGTAACCGCGTGAAGAAACTCATTAAACTCAATCAAATCATTATTACGTTGCTATTATTAGCGCTTATGCCTTCCAAGCTATTCGCCCAAGGTATGTATACGCAATTTGGTCAGAACCGCGTACAATTCAACAAATTTATTTGGAGCTTTGTACGATCAGAAAACTTTGATGCCTATTTTTACTCAGGAGGTAGGGAGCTAGCAACCTTTGCTGCTAGAACTGCTGAAGAGCAATTAAACAACTTAGAAAAAATAGTTGACCACAGATTAAGTAGTAGGGTTGAAATTATTTGCTACAATACCCAGCAAGAATATAAGCAAGCTAATTTTGGGTTATCAGATCAACCAGCCAATTTAGGAGGTGTAACACAAGTAAGTAATAATCGATTTTTTATATACTTTAACGGTAACCGTGGCGATTTTGAAAAACGTATTAAAGAAGGTTTAGCACTTGTATTAATTAACGAGTTATTATTTGGCGGAAATATACAAGACCGTATTCAAAATGCTGCCTTGTTAAACTTACCTGAGTGGTACTTTTCAGGACTCACTTCATATATTGCTGAAGAGTGGAATACCGTAAACGACAATAAACTTAAAGACATTATAAATAGCGGTAAAATTAAAAAATTTAATCGCTTAGTTTATAAAGAACCTAAGCTAGCAGGCCATTCTTGGTGGCGTTTTTTGGTTGAAAAATATGGCATAGAAGTAATCTCAAACATGCTTTACATATCAAAGCTAAGCAGGAATTATGAAACAGCATTAATTTATGTAACGGGTATTGATTTAAAGCAAGCAGGAAAAGATTGGCTAGAATTTTATAAAGAACAATATGCCAAAGAAGATAACCTGCGTACTTTACCGCTACAAGAAATAAAAGTAAGAAAACGTTTAACACCCTACATTGAGCCAAAACTAAAGGTTGCTCCTAAAGGCGATTTCATTTCCTTTACAAGCAACAAAGGTGGCAAATACAAAGTTTGGATCGTTAACCTAAAAACAGGAAAACATAAACGCATTCATAAGGGTGGAGTTAAATACTATCAACGCGAATTGGATCACTCTTTTCCAATGATTGCATGGCATCCCGGTGGTGAAAAATTATCTTATGTGCATGAACGCAGGGGTAAAATTTACATCACCACAGTCGATTTATTAACTAAGAAAAAGACTAAAATATTATTCCTTAAGTTTGATAAAATAACAGGCTTTGCATACTCAGATAATGGAGGATCTCTTATCATATCAGCAATTAGAAAAGGGCAAAGTGATTTGTATTTATATGACATGCAAACACGTAGAGAAAGACAAATAACAAATGACCCTTTTGATGACTTAATGCCAATGTATGTTGATGGTGGTTCTAAAATAATATTCGCATCAAACAGAAATAGCGACTCTTTAGGATCAGCAGCACCAATGACTTTATCGCCTAACAATAACTTAGATATTTACCTATATGATCTTGAACGTGTTGGACAAGTAACAGCATTAAAACGCTTAAGTAATACGCCAAGTATTAACGAAACACATCCTATTGAATTTAATAATCAATATTATAGTTACCTTACAGAATATAATGGTATTGTAAACCGTTATGCTGTTAGGGTTGAAGAGCAATATGATTACACCGAATTACAAATATTTAGAAATGATTCACTTCGAACTATAGATACTTTATACTTTGAGCAACTAGAAAATAAAGGAATTGAATTTACCCATAATGGAAGAACCATCCGCTTAGGGAAGAGTGTTGAAAAAATCGACACCATTATTCATACAAAAGATGTGGTATTTACTTACCCACTAACAAACTATAGCAGGGGAATAATTGCACATGATGTTTGCCGTCAAACCCAAAAGCAATACGACTTTGTTCTGAACGACAAGCGTTACGTGATATTTGAAGCACCTTTAGAAAAACAAATAATAGAAACAGCTAAAAAGACAGAGACATACCCAAACATGTATAGGTTAAAAACTGGACATGCAACAAAGCCATTTGTATATGGGGAAGCTATTTTTAAACCGCGTATATTACCTGGTGAAAACTCGGTGGTTCCACAAACTCTTACTCCACAAAAAACAATAGAAGACACTTCTGATAAATTCTTTTTTGTAAGCGACTTTACTCCAAGCACCTTTACTCCTGAAGAAATAAAACCATCATTTAAACAAGTGGTAACAACCAAAGGTAAATTCTTAAAAGTAAGCGCTCCTAAGTTTTATAATGTTACTTTCTTTACTGATAAATTGGTAACTCAACTTGATAATTCTGTAATCAACTCATACTACCAACCAATTACACCAGGTGGTGAAAATTTATTTAATACAGGCCTTAACGGTATGTTTAAGTTTGGTTTGGTTGATTTATTTGAGGATTATAAAATAGTAGGTGGTTTTAGGTTGCCATACAATTTAGTAGGAGCCGATTATTTTTTAACGTACGAAAACCTCAAACGCAGACTAGATCAGAAGATAACCTTGTTTCGCCAAAGCAGAGAAGGTGCTGCCGAAGGAACAGTAACCAAAAACACCGTACACGAAGTTAGGTATGAATTAAAATATCCAATAAATCAAGTATGGAGTTTGCGTGGTAATATTTTTACACGAGTTGATAGAGATGTTTTTAAAGGAATAACCATACCTACACTTGCCAAACCAGATAGGGAAGATATATGGACAGGCTATAAAGGCGAAGTGGTATTTGATAACACCATACCTAAAGGTTTAAACTTATTAGATGGCACCAGATTTAAGGTTTTTTATGAGCAGTACATTAACTTTAACAATGATAAGATTAGACTTAATGCAGCTGGATTTGATTTGAGGCATTACGAACCCATTCATAAAAACATTATTTTATGTACACGCTTTACCGCCAACACATCTTGGGGCCAGCAAAAAGTCAAATATGTAATGGGAGGAGTTGACAACTGGCTATTTCCAAAATATGAACAAAGCAATAACCCTTCAACACAAACCAACTACTCTTTTCAGGCTTTAGCAACCAACATGCGTGGGTTTAAACAAAATATACGCAACGGAAGCACTTTTGCTGCGGCTAGTGTAGAAATAAGAGTACCAATTGTATCATACATTGCCAACAGGCCAATTCGTTCCGACTTTTTAAATAACTTATTACTTATGCCGTTTTTTGATGTGGGAACCGCCTGGACAGGAAGTGGGCCATATAGCGATGAAAATACGTTTAACCAAAAAATAATTGAAGTTCAAAACCTGAAAGCTACCGTAATAAATGTTCGCGAACCCATTATAGCGGGTTTTGGACCAGGATTAAGAAGCAAATTGATGGGTTATTATATTAGGCTTGATATAGCATGGGGAATACAAGACTACGAGGTTGCTAAAAAGCCTATGTATCATTTTTCTTTGAGTATGGATTTTTAATTCTTTTCATTAAATTAGTATTACCAAATTTATGATATCATGAAAAAGATTTTACTTATTACCGTAATCATAATTATAGCCATACTTGGTTTTCTTTCTTACGAGGGAATGTGGGCTAGTGCCAATATTGAAAAAGGCGAAGAAGGTGGTTATTTAATGATTGGAATGGAACACCGTGGTGCATATTACAAAATAAGTAACACCATGAAACGGTTAGAGAAAGAGGTTACAGAGGCTGGAATTGAAAACCCAAGTTTTGCAGGAATTTATTATGATGATCCCGAAAAGGTGGCCGAAGATTCGTTAAGAAGTTTTGCAGCCGTAATTATAAATAACCCTGCAGACAGTGCCAAGCTTGTAAGCATGAAAGGGTATAAAGTGGTTTACGTAGAAAGAGGCAATGCTTTAATATGCGATATGAAAACACAGGGTATGGTTTCAACTATTATTGCAGTGTATAAAGCTTACCCAGCCTTTTCAGCGTATTTTGTAACACATCCTGATGAGGCTAATACCATAAAATACACCTACGAGTTATACAAAGAAGGTACAACCCGATTTGTTTTTCAATACCAATAAATTTAGTTGTTTTCTATTGCCATTCCATCGTTAAAACAATAACGACAGCGGGCTTCGTATGTATCTTTTTCGCCCAACATTACTTGGCTATTGTCAGATGTTTTTCTGAAAGAATGCGTAGCTAAATCGCCACAAACCATGCAAATGGCATTTACTTTTGTTACATATTCGGCAATGGCCATTAAAGCTGGCATTGGCCCAAAAGGCTTACCCAAATAATCCATGTCTAGCCCGGCCACAATTACCCTCACGCCACGTTGTGCCAATGTTTCGCATACATAAACAATCTCCGCATCAAAAAACTGAGCTTCATCAATACCAACTACATCAGCATCTTGACTCATCAAAAGTATATTTAATGAGCTAGGCACTGGGGTTGAAGCTACGGCATTGCTATTGTGTGAAACCACTTCCGTATCGTGGTAACGCTTATCTATTGCAGGTTTGTAAATTTCTACCTTAAGATTTGCAATGCGCGCACGGTTTAGCCTGCGGATCAACTCTTCGGTTTTTCCAGAAAACATGGAGCCGCATATTACTTCTATCCAACCCTTCTTGTGCGATGTATTTTTTAAACGTGGTTCTAAAAACATGAGATTACTGCAAGGTTATGTAAATAGTTTATTTTTTCGATTGGTTTCTTTTTCACAAATTTGCATAGATCATATTATACCATGAATTTAAAGGAAGTACAAAATAAACTGAGTGCTGATATATCTCAGCTTTACGAAACATATCAGTTAATAAGCAAAAGTAAGCAATACTTCAATGATCTTGATGTAGCCCTATTGCAGCAGCAATTACTGCATATCTACCACTCGTTGCTTAAGGTACAAGGCCAAATGGCACAACTACCCGACAACCAAGAGTTGGCAACTCCCAGCTTATTAGAGCCAGAAATAAAGCAGTATGAAGAAGAGGAAATAACCCCCTTAGACATTGCGATTGCTGAGGTGGAAACGGCTGAAATCACTCCCGAAGAGGTATTGTTACCTCTAAAAGAAACAGTTGTAGAATTGGAGCAGGAGCAGGAAACATTAAAAACTATTGAAAAAAATACGGAATATGAGGTTGTAGAGACAATTGAAACTCCTAAACCCAATACCCTTGTTTTTGATTTTAACAAAAACGCTGAACCAACCTTAGATGACTTAGAAAAATTGATGGAGGAAAAAGAAATAGCAGAAGATCAAGTGCCACAAGTACAAGCTACCTTGCCTTTAGAAACATCTGATGTAAAACCAAATTTAGTGGTTGAGCCATCACCAGAGTTATCTTTACTAGATAAGTTATCAGCAAGTATGCGTAATCCTGATGTTTACGAAAAGATTACGCGTGAGCAACAGCAAAGTTTAAAACAAGCCATAAACCTAAACAAGAAAATTGCCTTTGTAAATAATTTGTTTAACGAAAATACCGTTGAGTATGCAAAAGCCATTGAAAAATTAAATGCATCAACAACCGTGCACGAAGCATTACGTTATTTCAACGAACTGAAGCACCAATACAGTTGGAGCAATGAAAATATACTAGTTAAAGAATTGGAAAGTTTAATTGAAAAACGTTTCGCATAAAAAATCCCCGCTTTAGTATGATACCAAAGCGGGGATTTTTGTTTTATAACTATTGAAATTACTCAGTTACTTCTTCAACCCTTATTCCAGCTGCTTTTACAAACATTAATGTATCATCGCGCATGTTTTGCTCCAACTCAAACCGGTAAAAGCCTTGCTGCGGAAATTTCACTTTCCTAAACGCTGGAAACTGATAATCGTACAAATCACCCAACCCACTGCCTAACCATTTTCCGCTTTCGTTAGCCAACTTAATTTCAATTCTTCGTTGGTCTGTTTTTTTATCGGGGTTAACCGTGTGTACCAAAATAAAAATATTACTATACTTATAATCAGCACTTACACGCAAGTTTACATATACATTATAGAATTTGGTGGTGTCTTTAATACGCACATCAAAAGGTACTCTGTTTTTGTAATACCAAGCATCACCTTCTATTGTTTTATTGTCATCAAACACCCTTCCAGGGTCGCATGATGTAATAAGCAACATCGTAATTATACCAATTATCGATAAAGTATATTTCATACTATGTCGGTGGGTTATTATTTGTGGTGTTATTGCCTCCGTTATTGTTGTTACGGTTGCGGTTATTGTTTCTATTGTTGCGGTTGCGATTTTGGTTATTGCGCGGCTGTCCGTCACTTTCTCTTGGCTCGCGCGGTGCTTGAGGCTCTCTTGGTTCGCGCGGTGGCTGTGGTGTTCTTACCTCTGCGCCATCACGGTTGTTATTGGGTTGAATACCCTCACGTGGTTGACGATTGCGGTTGTTGTTACCCCTATTACGATTTTCGCGGTTGCGGTTATCGCTTTGCTCATTCACTTCTTTTGGCTCTAGTATTGATGGTGTATTTTCAATACTTTCACTATTTATCGTTTGATTTACATTTCGTGGTTCGCGGTTACGATCATTTGTATTTCTTGTGCGTGTATCGCGGCCACGAACTTTATTTCGTTTAGATGAAGTCTTGCGCTCATCCAGTCTTGTTAAACTATCAACTCCCATGTCATTCTGGAAATCAAGATCAAGCTTAATCACTTCTTTTTTCTGAACAATCAATTCGGGTTTTATACCTTCTTTATTTTGTTCCATGTATACCTTTGCTTCATTTACTTTAAGGCTCAACCACTCTCCTCCAAATTCTTGCATTGGTGCAAACCACATCATTCTTTTTAGAATATCGGTTTTTACCTGACGGTATGGACCACTGGCAAATTCAAGCACTAGATTATCGTTATCCGGGAATTCTTTCCAAGCCTCTAAATATGCGTCTAACTCAAAATTTAAACAGCACTTTAACTTACCACATTGCCCAGAAAGTTTTAGCGGGTTTAATGATAAGTTTTGGTAACGCGCTGCGTTGGTGTGTACCAATTTAAAATCGGTTAGCCAAGTGCTACAACACAAATCGCGACCGCAAGAGCCTATAGCACCGAGGCGACCTGCTTCTTGACGGTAACCAATCTGACGCATTTCGATACGTACTTTAAACGAATCGGCTAAGCGTTTTATCAACTCGCGAAAATCAACTCGGTCTTCTGCAGTATAAAAAAAGGTGGCCTTACGCCTGTCACCACGGTATTCAACATCACTTAGTTTCATTTGCAAACCCAACTCCATAGCAATACTTCTTGCCTTGTACATGGTTGGTATTTCTAGCTCCAAATTCTCTTTATAACGCGCCTCATCATTAGCACTTGCCTTTCGCAATATTTTAGGGAAAGGATGGGTATCATAATCAGTTATCCCAGCCTTTTTTAATTGAAGTTTTACCAATTCACCCTTAAGTGCAACTTTACCTATGTCGAAACCACTTTCGCTTTCAACCACAACAAACTCGTTGTTGGTAATGTCAACATTATTTACATTTTGATAAAACTCTTTTCTTGTCCCTTTGAACCTTACTTCAATAATGCCGAAAGGCTTCATATAGGCAGGTAGATCCATGTCTACCAACCAATCGAACGTATTTAATTTGTTACATCCACCGGTGCTACAACCTCCGCTGCTACATCCTCCGGTACTGCATCCTCCTCCTGAACCACAACCCATGTTGTTATATTTGTTTTAAAATAGAGTTAAAAAAATTTGGCTGGTGGAAAAAATATCACACACACAACCAACAATATCAATTGGCACTTAAACCAATACTAATTAGTTTTCGGTTTATCCAATAGCCTGCCAATATACAAAGAAAGATTTAAAAAGGTTATTTTCAAATCGGCATTTCGCTCAAGTTGCATGGCACTTCTGTTTAACTCTTGCACTATGGGGCCAATGTTAGTTTCTGTTAAAGAAGTACTAAATCTTTGTATAAATGCAGTCTCTTGTTCGTTAAGCCTAAGCAATTTAGGGTCGCCAAACTTAAATACCAAACCCGCCCTGAGCATGTGTTGAGCATACGTAAGGTAACTTTTTAACGATTCCCTGCCCTCGGCTGCAGCCTTCTCTACCCAAGCGGTAAGACCTTCAATTTCTTTTCTTGAATTGTAGCATAACCTCATCCAATTAACAAACATTTCGAAATAATTGGCATGACCCGCTTTCAAAAGATCAGTGGCTTGCACCACACTTCCTTCAGAAATTCCAGCAATTACAGCGGCAACATCAGGTGTAGCCTCAAATTTTTCAATTAAATATTGGGCAATTTCTTGCTCTTGTAATCTTGGAATTCTCATGGTTTGTGCACGAGACAAAATAGTAGCTATAACCTTGTCTGCATCCTGAGCAACTAGTATTATCAAGGTTTGGGCAGGCGGTTCTTCCAATAATTTAAGTAAAATATTACCTTCTGTACGCATGTATTCAGGTAACCAAATAATTACTGTTTTGTATTTGGCTTCATAAGGCTTTAAGCCTAATTTCCTGATGATATCGCGGCACTCTTCGGCAGTAATGTTTCCCTGTTTTTTACCTTCGGAGTCAAGATTTAAAATCCAATCTAGCTCGCTTAGGTAAGGGTTTGCAATAAAAGCATCACGCCAATCGGTGATAAAATCATTGCTTAGTTTTTTCTTTTCGATTGCAATGGTAGGAAATGTGAAATGTAAATCGGGATGTACTAATTTGGTAAACTTTACGCATGAAGCACATGTTCCACAACTGTCTTCATCTGTTGCATGAGGGCAGTTAATGTATTGAGCATATGCAACTGCTAAAGGAAGTGCCCCCACTCCTTCGGCACCTAAAAATAATTGCGTATGGCTAATACGTCCATTTTTTACGGTTTGAATTAACTTGTTTTTTATGTGTTGTTGACCAACAATGTTATTGAACTGCATAATTTAAGTGTGTAAAAATAGCGCAATGCAATCTTGCATAAAAGAAAAAGTTAATGGTTGTTAGTGCTTGTTGGTAAATACTTGGCAACTAGTCATTTTGTATTTATTGCATTACATACTTCAATACACCATAATTTAATACATTTAAATGAAATAGATAATGGTGATAAACAAGAATAGGGTTTTATATTAATGGAATGGTTTCATGCTTGAAAACCAAGAAAATTAAAATGGCAGAGGTAAACGCTTAGAAAGACTTTATACACTATTTTTATACATTAAATTTCTTTACGCAACCTAGCAACGGGAATGTTTAACTGTTCCCTATATTTTGCGACTGTTCTGCGGGCTATGTTATAGCCTTTATCTTTTAAAATATCCATCAAACGCTCGTCTGGCAATGGTTTATGTTTATCTTCTGCCTCTATCGCATCCTTTAATATTTTCTTTACCTCACGGCTGCTCACCTCTTCGCCTTCATCATTTGTAATACCCTCACTAAAGAAGAACTTTAAAGGAATCACGCCAAAATCTGTTTGCACATATTTACTATTAGCCACACGGCTAATGGTAGAAATATCTAGCCCTACTTTTTCGGCAATATCTTTTAATATCATGGGCTTCATTTTAGTTTCATCGCCCTCCAAAAAATATTCATATTGGTGATGTAAAATGGCGTTCATGGTAAGTAACAAAGTATGTTGGCGTTGTCTAATGCTATCAATAAACCAACGTGCACTATCAAGTTTTTGTTTAATAAACTGCACTGTTTGTTTTAATTCTTTACTTGGATTTGGATTAGCGTCATAACCCTTTAATGTTTCCATGTAGTTACGGCTAATTCTCAAATCGGGTGCATTACGAGCAGTTAGTTGCACTTCTAAATTACCATCATTATCAACCAACACAAAATCAGGATTTATATATTGTGGCTTTCCTGCAGATGCACTCTCCCCTGGTTTAGGGTTAAGGTGGGTAATTACAGTTATGGCTAATTTTAAATCAGCATCAGTAATTTTATATTGCTTGTTAAGCTTGTCGTAGTGTTTCTTAATAAAGTCTTCAAAATCGTTTCGTATGATATTCTCAGCCAAAACAACTTCTTTTCTATCATGATTTTTACGTTTAAGTTGAAGCAACAAGCAATCTTGTAAAGAAGTTGCAGCAATACCTGCTGGGTCAAGTGATTGAATTTTATGCAAACAAACTTGCATTTCATCCATCGTTGCTTCCACATTTTGCCCAAAGGCCAAATCGTTAATAATGGCATCAAGCTCCCTACGTAAATAACCGTCATCATCAATGGTACCAATAATTTGTCGGCCAATCATTTCCTCGCGCTCATTAACTGCAATAGCAATAAACTGCTCCAATAAGCTATCATGAAAACTAGCTGTTTCAGCAAAAGGAATATCCTTACGGTCTTCATCGTTTCCTTCATCGCTCAGGTGGAAACCTTCCGAATCATAATCATCATTTACGTATTCTTTTACATCAAATGTATCATCCGCTAAGTAATCTTCAACCGACACATTGGCTTCTGCTTCGGTACCCTCGGCAATTTCTACCTCATTTTCTACCTGTTCTTTAGGGGCAGCATCCTCATCATCCCCCTTTAATAAAGCAGGATTTTCAATCAATTCATTATCTATACGTTGCTGTAAATCAACAGCATTAAGCTGCAATAACTTAATAAACTGTATCTGCTGTGGAGAAAGCTTTTGTAGCTGCTTTTGTTGTAGTCCTTGCTTTAACATAATGGTGCTATACTAAAAATTATGCCAATCTTTGTTAAAGTACGTAAACACTAGTATGTAAATATTATTATTTTCGCACTTTCAAATCAGCTAACAAAAGTAACAAATGTATATTAAAGATTTAAGCAAATACGAAAGCCAAGAAATTACACTTAAAGGTTGGGCAGCGAACAAACGCGAGAGTAAAGGTTTAGTATTTATAATTTTACGCGATGGAACAGGCCTCTGTCAATGCGTTGTAGACTCAAATAACGTAAGCGAAACTATTTTTAATGAGGCACGCAAAGCGACCTTAGAAACCTCTTTAAGCATAACAGGTAAAATTGTTAAAGATGAAAAACAAATAGGTGGTTACGAATTACAAGCCACCAATATTGAGCTAATACAAGTAGCAGTCGATTATCCAATTGCGAAGAAAGAGCATGGAATTGAGTTTTTGATGGACAATCGTCATTTATGGCTGCGCAGCCAACGTCAATGGGCTATTATGCGCATTCGCAACACCATCATTTTTGCTATACATAAATTCTTTCAAAATGAAGGTTTTTTACAAATGGATGCCCCATTATTTACGGGTAACGCTGTAGAAGGAACATCTACTTTATTTGAAACTGATTTTTATGGAGAGGCTGCCTACTTATCGCAATCGGGTCAGCTATACGGAGAGGCCATGGCTATGGCGCACAATAAAATTTACACCTTTGGTCCAACTTTCAGAGCAGAAAAAAGTAAAACACGTAGGCACTTATCTGAGTTTTGGATGATTGAACCCGAAATGGCATTCCATGATATTTTTGATAACATGGATTTAATTGAACACTTCTTACGCGCTGTTGTAACTGATGTGTTAAATGCAAATAGAAATGAACTGGATATTATTGGTCGCGATACCAATATGCTCGAAAATATAGTTAAACCGTTTCCTCGATTAACTTATGATGAAGCGGTAAAAATTATTAAAGGAGAAGAAGATGTTAATGGAGTGAATGCAATAAGTAGTTTAGAAAACGAATTGGCTGATGTAAAAAATAGTATTGCCGAGGTACAAAAAGAAGTTGTAGAACGTGAAGAGAAAATCAAAACTCCAGGAATGAAAAAAGG
Source organism: Chitinophaga pinensis (assembly GCA_943323675.2). Taxonomy (GTDB): domain Bacteria; phylum Bacteroidota; class Bacteroidia; order UKL13-3; family UKL13-3; genus UBA6183. The sequence goes on from CALPIR020000005.1 coordinate 20,039, forward strand.
TGAGATTGGTTTTAATCAAGCTAAAATTGACAAATTAAAACAAGAGCTTGCCGACCTTGAAGAGCAAGAACGCAATATACCTCAATGGTTAAATAGTGCTCGCACATTTAAGTATGGAAGTGATTTTGGAGGTAGTGATGAAACCGTACTAACTCGCTTATTTGATGTACCAATTATGGTTTACAATTGGCCACATGAGGTGAAAGCGTTCTACCTAAAACGCGATCCTGAAAATAGTAATTTCGCTCGCGGTGTGGACACATTAGCCCCAGAAGGATACGGGGAGATTGTTGGTGGTGGTGAACGTGAAACTGACCTAAACTTATTGGTAGAAAAAATTAACGAACACCAATTACCCATGGAAGCTTTTGAATGGTATTTAGATTTACGCAGATATGGATCAGTGCCACACTCGGGATTTGGTTTAGGTTTGGAGCGCTTGGTAACTTGGGTATGTAAATTACCTCATGTAAGAGAGAGTATTCCATTCCCTAGGATGTATGGGCGATTAAAACCATAATGAAAACAGCACCGCAAATTTGTATCTTTTTACTTTGTAGTATTATCCCAATAATCGCCTTTGGTGGTGGGGGTGATACCACGTATATTAAAACGTTTAACCGTAAGTACACTTTACAATTTAATACTTGGTTAACCGATATTGATTTGTTGGTTAATCCTATTGGGAAGGAAAAAGATTTTAGAATAAAATTACAACCAAACGTAAAAGGTCAAGCGGGTTTTGCCTTCGGGTTTAAATACTTTACATTAGCGTTAGGCTTTCAGTTGCCAGGCACTGAAAGTGACGAAAGGCGATTTGGCAAAAGCCAATATTATGATCTTTCTTTAGGTTACTACCAAAGAAAATATGGTGGTGAAATTTACTACAGGTATTTTCAAGGAATGCAGCGCAGGCGAAATGATTTTGCAGCTGAAACAATAAGACCAGATATTTACCTATCTAATGGTGGATTTAATTTCTTTTACGCTGCTAACCATAAAAAATTCTCGATGCGTTCCGCATTTTCTCAACTTGAACAACAAGTAAAATCAGCGGGATCATTTTTATTGCTTACCAATTTCCAATTCCGAAACCTATTAGCCGATTCGTCCATCATCGCTCATCCCATTGATAACGAAGCTACGTTTTCTGATTTAGCAGGATTAAAACAAATGCGATTTATTACATTCAGTTTGCGCCCAGGTTATGGCTATAACTTTTTATCAAAAACAGGTAGGTGGTTCTTTTCTCCATCTGTGTTTTTAGGACTTGGCACAGGTTGGTACACATCACTTTCAAACATCGGTTTTAAAACGGGACTTCCAGTTGATATGGCACTTCATGCTAAAATATTTGCAGGATACAATCATCCAAAATGGTACCTCAGTGCATTTTATTCACACGATAGTAATATCAATATTTTTAAAAGTAGTCTTATTAATTATGACACACGTAGCATAGGATTAAATATCGGCTACCGCATTAATAGTATAGGTACAAAATGGCTTTAAGTTTTAAACGAGCATTGGTAGGTGCTTTCCTTTTATGTTACACTACAACATTTGCTCAACAAAAAAACTTTGTAATGCGCACCATTAATTGGGGTTATAAAATAGTACAAGGCGACTCCGCTAAGCCTAAAAAAAAGTACTTTTTTATTGTACCCATCATATCATACAAGCCAGAAACCCGCTGGCAATTGGGCATTTCAACATCTCATTTTTTTAGAGCTAGGAACAACGACAGTATTACACGCCCTTCTGTTGTTAGATTAAACATCAGTTACACGCAAAATAACCAACTTAGCATACGGCCCATGTTTGAAGTGTTTACCACCAATAACAAATATAGCCTTCGTGGTTTATTACAGTACAGTAATTTCATTGAAAACTATTGGGGTATAGGAAACAACACCCCAGAGCTTAACAAAGAGAAATATAGTTTTAATCAATACAAAGCTAACATTAAAGCAACACGACTAATAAAAAAAGGAGTCTATTTAGGATTACAGTTAGATTACGAAAAGTTGTATAACATAGAACATGAAATTGGAAGCTTAATGGCCGTGTCAAACGTAACAGGGGTTAACGGCTATTATTATTTTGGACTAGGCCCCGTTTTTACATTAGACAATAGAAATCAAATTTACTTCCCAACAAAAGGCCATATAATTGATATTTCGGCATCCATAAGAAATAAAAATAGTGGTAGCAGCAGCAGTTTTGCTAATATTACAGTTGACGCAAGAAAATACGTTAGGCTTTGGAATGAAAACGTTTTGGCAATGCAAACTTTCATTTCGTTTAATGATGGGGATGTACCTTACAGGGCATTGGGTACTTTAGGCAATGAAAGTTACTTTAGGGGCTATTATTTTGGTCGCTACCGCGATAAACAAGAAGTTAGCCTGCAAGCAGAATTGCGCAAACAAATATGGGGACCATTAAGTATGGTTACGTTTGGCGGGTTGGGAAATGTGGCATCAAGTCCAGAAAAACTGAACAAATTTATCAAGCCGATGTATGGCATAGGACTGAGAATTAAGGCCATACCTCGAGAAAAGATTAACTTTAGGTTAGATTATGCCCGCGGCAACAATGGATCACAGGCTTTTTATGTTACTTTAAACGAAGCCTTTTAGCTGATTATAAATTAGTTCTTAAAGTTATTCCAAACCGTTGCTTAATCCATTACTTTTTTACACCTTTGCACACTTAAAAAATTCATTCTCTGAACAATATTATAGAAATAAAACCGCTGCTGGAAGCCGCTGTTAAACCAAACATCGTAATTACAACTCATCATAAACCCGATGCTGATGCTTTAGGTTCATCATTGGGGTTGTACAACTATTTATTGTTAAAAGGCTTACAACCCATTGTTGTATCGCCAACAGATTATGGCGATTTTTTGAAATGGATGCCTGGAGAGCACACTGTTATTGACTTTGAAGCAGAAACTGATCATTCAGCAAGTTTAATTGCACACGCTGATTTTATTTTTTGCCTAGACTTTAATGCACTAAAACGCATTAATAAAATGGGCGAATTGGTGGCTGTAAGCAAAGCCAAGAAGGTGATGATTGACCACCACCTAGAACCAGAAGACTTCGCTGATTACCAATTGCACAATACCCAAAGAAGCAGTACTTGCGAGTTAATATACGAAATGATTGATTTGTTTGGAGATGCCGATTTGGTAAATAAAGACATTGCCAATTGTTTGTACGCAGGTATTATGACAGACACCGCTTCATTCAAACATGGTAGTACTTACCCGAGTACACATAAAGTTGCTGCACAACTTTTGGCTAAGGGGGCTATACCAAACTTAATATATGAACACATTTACGATAACTTTTCATACGATAGGATGCGTTTTATTGGCTTTTGCTTGAACGAAAAAATGCAGTTGCTGCGTGAATACAATACCGCATTAATTTGTGTTACGGCAGAAGAGCTAAAACGTTATAATATCATTACAGGAGATACAGAAGGATTAGTAAACTATGGATTAGCCATAAGAGGCATTAACTTTTCAGTATTAATTGTTGATAGAACAGTGTCGCGTAAAATGAGTTTTAGAAGCAAAGGCAAATTTCCAGCTAACGAATTTGCAAAAACATATTTTAGTGGTGGTGGGCATTTTAATGCCGCAGGGGGCGAAAGCCATGATGCAATAGGAACTGTAGAAATAAAATTTAAAGAAGCACTTGCTGCTTATAAACACTTATTAATTTAAACAAAAATGAAAAAATCAATATCCCTACTTGCTGCTGTAGCAGCTTTATTTACCGTGGCATGCGGTGGATACAAAACAACAGACAACGGTGTTAAATACCGTATTATTACAGATAACACAGAAGGTCGCGCTGTAGATGGCGATACCAATGCAGTGTTGTTTATGAACTACAAACTTTCTGTTGAATCATCAGATTCTATTTTAGTTGAAACCTTTAGTAAAAATAGCCCAGTTTACATTCCAGTTTCTGAACCTAATTTTAGAAAAGCCTTTGAATTATTAAGCGTAGGCGATAGTGCTGAGCTATTAATTAATGCTGATACTTTCTTTATGAAAAGCTTTGGTCAAAGCAGACCAGCCTGGATTAAAGAAGGCGATAACATTAAGTTTATTGTTAAGGTTGTTGATATCATGAATCAACAAGAAATTATGAAAAAAGAGCAAGAAGACATGTCGAAGTTACAACAAGCCGATTCACTTGCTTTTAATCAAATGATTGCCACCTTACCTGATGCCAAGAAATCGGCTAGTGGCTTATTTTACGTAATACAAAAAGCTGGAAACGGTAAAACGCCTAAAAAAGGAGATAAAGTTAAAGTACTTTATAAAGGAACCTTACTTAACGGACAAGTTTTTGATGAGAACTTAAATGAAGGTATATCATTCCCTGTTGGTTTAGGACAAGTTATACCAGGTTGGGATGAAGTAATACAATTAATGAAAGAAGGTGATAAAGTTAAGGCTGTAATTCCGTGGAATTTGGCTTATGGCAACCGCGGTAACGGACCGATTCCTCCTTTCAGCACTTTGGTGTTTGAAATGGAATTGGTTAAAGTTAACTAGAATTAAAACTACGTATTTATGAAACACCTGTTATTAGTAATAATCAGTTTGTGTGGTTTGGCCGATTTAAAAGCCCAATACGCTCCTGCCATTACTAAGGCAGGTGTTTTTTTTTATGATATTATTCCAATAAACGATAGTTTAAATAAACGAAAAACAGCACCCGAGGACTTATTGGATATAGATTATCACATGGCTATTGCATCCAATGATTCTGTGTTGGCGGAAACATTTACCAAAAATCAACCTGTATCAGTGCCTGCCAGCCACCCTAGTTTTAGAGGAATTTTTAAAGAAATGAAAAAAGGTGACAGGGTTAATATTGTTATCTCTGCCGACTCCTTTTACAAGTACACCATCAATGCCCCTTTGCCACCTTATATAATACCTGGCGATAGCTTACGCTTTTATATTAAGGTGCATGAGATTATGAATGAAAGAGAATTTGCTGCGAAAGAATACGCAAAGGAGTTAGTACAAACCCAAGAAGATTCTGTTTTGGCAGCACGTTTTATATCGCAATACCAACGTATAAAAAAAACACATACAGGCTTACATTATTTAGTTAGTAATCCAGGAACGGGTAAACAGCCTATTGCAGGTAGTAAGGTAACCGTTAAGTATCGTGGTTATTTAATGAGTGGTAAAGTATTTGAAAGCAACCAACAAGGTTATACGTTTACACTAGGTAGCAAAGAGGTAATTGCAGGATGGAATGAAGGCATAAAACTAATGCGTGAAGGTGGGCGTTTTAAGTTTATTATTCCGCCACACCTGGCATATGGTGGCAGTGGAGCAGATATAATTCCTCCATTTACCACTATAATTTTTGATATCGATTTGATTAGTGTTGAATAACTTTTATATTTAATTTTTATTACTAAAGTAAATACAAGGCATGAAAAAAATTATTGCATCATTATTGTTCATAACATTAGGTACAAGCCTATTCGCTCAACAACCTAAAGAGGCTACTAAACCAAAAGTAACCAATAACAAAAGCAAACAACAAACACCTTCAAAACCAAAACAAACTCAAAAAATGGAATTGAATAAAGAATATACCACCGCATCGGGTTTAAAATACAAGATAACCCAAAAAGGTAACGGAATAAAAGCTATAGCAGGGGCAAAAGTTTCTGTGCATTACACAGGAACATTAACTGATGGCAAAAAATTTGATAGCAGTAGAGACCGCAATCAACCATTTACATTTACTTTAGGACAAGGACAAGTAATTAAAGGCTGGGATGAAGGTGTTGCATTGTTGCAAATTGGCGATAAGGCTGTGTTTACAATTCCACCTACATTAGGATATGGCGCTAATGGTGCTGGCGGATCAATTCCTCCTAATGCAACTTTAATTTTTGAGGTGGAGTTAATTGATGTTAAAGAGCCTATTAAACCTTGGAATGTAAAAAGTACTGATACCATAACAACAACTAGCGGATTACAATACATAGTAGTTGAAAAATCAACTAACCCTGAAGCGGTTAAAGCTGAAAATGGTAAAACTGTTGATGTACACTACACAGGTTTTTTAATGGGTGGTAAAGTGTTTGATTCGTCTATAGAAAGAGGACAACCAATTAGTTTTGAGTTGGGCCAAGGACGTGTAATTAAAGGATGGGAAGAAGGTATTGCATTAATGCATGTTGGTGATAAGTTACGTTTAATAATACCATCAAACTTAGCTTACGGGCCGAATGGTGCAGGCGGTGTTATTCCACCAAATGCAACTTTATTATTTGATGTAGAGTTG